>NZ_PJJV01000056.1:0-58213 GCF_002929655.1 Cryobacterium sp. M23 | reverse complement strand
ATGCTCGAGCTGGCCACCATGAACAACCCCATCGAGGTCATCGACGAGGCGGTGATACTCCCCGAACTCGCCGCCGCCTAAGCTAGAACAGCTGACCCGCACGGTGTCGAGAAACTCCACCACTCAGCGGGACGTGACCAATTCTCGTCGATTGGCTTGCGCGCTGATCCTTTGCAACACGTCGAAATATGTGACGGATTATGTGAAGAATTTTGGGTTTCTGGGCGATACGGACGTGATGTCACGTAATCGAACGTTTAGATGACAGGGGTCGAGCATGCACGTCGGATGCATGCGCGTGTCAAAAGCTAATGGTTCGCAGAGCACTGATCTACAACGAGACGCACTCCTGGCCGCCGGCGTCCCTGCAGGGGATCTCTACGAGGACCGGGCATCCGGCAAGAAGAACGGACGGCCACACCTGGCGGCCTGCCTGAAGGCGCTGCGTCATGGTGACACGCTCCTGGTTCAAAAGCTGGACCGGCTCGGCCGAGACCACGATCATCCCGACCTCGGGCCCGGGGCGGCAATCGACACCACCACTGACCGTGCGGGTCGTGGACTACACGATCGACGACGGACGCGACAACCCTGACGCCTACCGGCTGCTGACCACGATCCTTGATCCGGCGGAGGCCTCCGCGGAAGAACTCGCGACCATGTACTCCGAACGATGGGAGATCGAGTCCGTGTCCGACGAGCTGAAGACTCACCAACGCGGGCCGCGCATGGTGATGCGGTCCAAATCCCCCGACCTGGTCAAGCAGGAAATCTGGGGCCACCTCTGCTGCCACTACGCGATCCGCACCCTCGTGGTCGAGGCCGCCCAGCATGCTCACCGCGACCCTGACCGGGTCTCCTTCATCGCCGCACTCCGCATCGCCCGCCGTTCCGTGGCTCAGGGCGCTTTTCCTGCCTCCGCGCCCTGACTACGCCACACCGGTCTGGCGCCATGCGGTAACCGCCCTGATCCGACGGCTGAACCCCGCGCGACGACGGCGTTCGAACCCTCGCGTCATCAAACGCAAGGTCTCAAAATGGCCCGCCAAACGCTTTCACCACGCGCACTGGCCACAACCCCTCCACGAGCCAGAAATCACCACTCAACCGCTTAAATGAACGGTATTGGGCTTGAACTCGAACCACCGGCCGTCGGCTTCAGAGATCCGAAATAACGCCCTTCGAATTGGCACCGCAACCTCGCAGCGAGGGAAGTTTTCACGGTGAGTGCTTTCGTCGCAGAGACCGCCGCCGGGAACACTCTTACCCGGATTGCACAGGACGCCGGATTCGGAAGAACCACGCTTTCTCGGCAATTTAAGGAACATGGAATCCAGCCACCTTCTTGTGGTCGTCGCCCGAAAGACATTTCACGGGAGTTTCCCGTGCGGCACTACGTCGACCAGGGTGAGTCCGCCCGGGAAATTGCAGCGATCCTCGGGATGAGCCCGAGTGCTGTCCTCCGTAGACTCCGTCGGGAAGGCATCCAAACGCGTCCAAGAGGCGGCGCGAGGCTCATACCAGTTCAACTTCGTGCTTCGGACTCGCGGGTGGACTCGCCTTCCGCCGAAGTGTTGGTCGTGACACGCCCCACTCTCGATTCTGGCATCGAGAGACGGGGCATTTCGTAGCAGGCATGGAGCGTCCAAGCGCTAACGATGCAGCGGGTCTAGCTTCTTACAAGTTTCTGCTGCAGTGGATGTTGCATTAGCCGGTGTTCCGACTGGTGGCTGTGGAACGGTCACGATGGATCGAGTTGTGTGTCCTTCCGGATCCTTCTTGGCGCGAGCTCTCCGACACAACAAGATGATTGAGTTGACAACCACCGTGCCCAGGCCAATGACATAGTCAGGGATCCACCAGGCGCTCGACCGGTCCTCCGATCCCGGTGAAGTTGACGCAGCCGCGATGAAGCTTGCGCCCAGCGAAACGAACATCAGAGTTCCACCGGCCGTTAGCACGCCAACTTGAATCCGGTCAGCAGTTAATGTCCATGAAGAAGATGCTTTGACATAGTTTCTGATCAGCTGCGATCTCACTTCGCTGAGGGCGACTTAGTCTGGACCAGAGAGCTTCTCAATCGCAGACGTGAGTCGTTAAATTCGACCTAGACCGACGTTCGGCATGAAGGCGCCACTGACTGAGACGCCTATCGCGACGGCGGCTGTGATTGAAGCCACGATGCTCGGAATTTCCTCAACTGCTGACATGCCATAAGGGTATTGCCGGGTGATCTCACCCCTTGACCACCTGCACGACAAGGTTGAGACACGGTCGAGGATAGTGACGGGTAGACGGGGATTGGCGCGGTGACAGGTGTACAGGATTCGCCGTGATTTCGGCAGTAGCCAATGACAACTGAGTCAGGAACCTACACACCCGCCGCAGCGCGGTCATATTCTCCGGGCGGCACGCGAATCCCACTACGCTACGAACGGGGACGAAAGTGCCGCGCAAGTGTTCGGATCGGTCCGTTCTCGCTCGTGGCCGTTCGCCACGAAGGAGACGCGCGTGAGAGTCGGCATCGGACGAGAACGCCTCCAGGGTGAGCGCCGCGTCGCGGCGACCCCCGAGACAGTGACCCAGCTCACAACCCTTGGACTCGAGGTCCTGGTTGAGTCCGGTGCGGGCGCCCCTTCCGGTCACGGCGACGCCGCCTACACGGATGCCGGTGCCGCCGTTGTGCCGCACCTCACCCCGGGCGACCTCGATGTCTACTGCCACGTGCGCCCCCTCGCCCCGGAGTTCGCGGCTGCTCTCCGCCCCGGCACGATCACGGTCGGCCTGGCGTCGCCGGCCTCCGAGCTGGCCACCGTCGCCGCCCTGGCTGCGGCCGGCGCGACGGCCTTCGCCCTCGAGCTGGTTCCGCGCATCTCGCGCGCCCAGTCGATGGACGCGCTCACTAGCCAATCGCTGGTCTCCGGCTATCGCGTGGTGCTCGAGGCGGCCATCCGATTCCCCCGCTTCTTCCCGCTCTACATGACCGCGGCCGGTACGATTCCGCCGGCTCGAGTGCTCGTGCTCGGGGCCGGCGTGGCCGGACTGCAGGCAATCGCCACGGCCAAGCGCCTTGGTGCCCGGGTCTCGGCCTACGACGTGCGCCCGGCCTCGGCCGATGAGGTCATCTCCATGGGTGGCACCTTCGTCGACCTCGACCTGGACGCCGTCGAGGGTACGG
The DNA here is from genome assembly GCF_002929655.1 of Cryobacterium sp. M23. NCBI lineage: Bacteria > Bacillati > Actinomycetota > Actinomycetes > Micrococcales > Microbacteriaceae > Cryobacterium > Cryobacterium sp. M23. The sequence goes on along the minus strand of NZ_PJJV01000056.1, from coordinate 55,035 downwards.
GTGGCTACGCCCGGGAACTGAGCGTAGACCGTGCCGTGCGCCAGCGCGAACTGCTCGCACCCTACGTGGCCGCAGCCGACGTCATGATCACCACGGCGGCCATCCCCGGTCGCGCGGCCCCGCTGCTCGTCACGCACGAGATGGTGGCCGCGATGCGTCCAGGCTCGGTCGTGATCGACCTGGCCGCCGAGACCGGCGGGAACGTCGAGGGTGTTCTCGCCGGTGTGGACACCCTGGTGCCCACCCAGGCCGGTGACGGCTCCGTCACGCTCGTGGGCATGAAGGACGCCCCCTCCACGATGCCGGCGGACGCCTCGCGGCTTTTCGCAAAGAACGTGGCCAACCTGCTCGCTTTGATGACCGTCGACGGCACGGTGACGCCCGACTTCACGGACGAGGTCGTCGCCGGGGCCTGCCTGACGCATGACGGCACCATCCGGCACGAACCCACGGCCGCCGCCGTGGCTGCCGCCGTGGCCGCCGCCGCGACAGGAGAACACTGATGGATCCAATCACCCTGCTGACCGTCGTCGTGCTGGCGGTCTTCGTTGGCTTCGAGGTCGTCTCGAAGGTCTCGAGCACCCTGCACACCCCACTGATGAGCGGGGCGAACGCCATCCACGGCATCATCCTGATCGGCGCCATCATCGTCGCCGGGCAGACCCTGGAGCCGTGGCTGCTCGCGGTCGCCCTGCTCGCCGTGGTGATGGCCACCGCGAATCTCGTCGGCGGCTTCGTCGTGACCGACCGGATGCTCAAAATGTTCGCCCCCCGCAAACCGGCCGGCGCCGGCCCGAAGACCGATCCGAAGGACGCGACGAAATGAGCCTGCTCAGCCCCGAGTGGACCAGCCTGCTCTACCTGATCGCCGCGGTCTGTTTCATCCTGGCCCTGCGCGGGCTCTCCTCGCCGAAGACCGCCCGCCGCGGCAACCTGATCGGGGCCGCCGGCGCGCTGCTGGCCGTGATCACCGTCTTCCTCTCCGCCCGGATCGAGAACATCCCGGCCATCCTCATCGCCATCGCGGTGGGATCGGCGATCGCCGCTCCCATCTCGCGGCGCGTGGAGATGACGCAGATGCCCCAGCTCGTCGCGCTGTTCAACGGCGTCGGCGGCGGTGCCGCGGCACTGGTCGCCATGCTGGAGCTCGGCAGCACCGACATCCCGTGGAGCAAGGTGGCCGTGGTCTTCACGATGCTCATCGGCGCCGTCTCGTTATCCGGCTCCGCGGTCACCGTCGGCAAGCTGCAGGGTCTGATCAGCTCCAGGCCGCTCATCTTCCCGGGCCTCGCGATCGTGATGGGCGGCATCGTGCTGGCCGCCCTTGTGGCCGGAGGCTTTGTCGTCGCCACCGGTGCGGCCGGTTGGGCTATCGGCCTGCTCGTGCTGGGACTGCTCGTCGGGGCGCTGCTCGTGCTCCCCGTCGGCGGGGCCGACGTGCCGATCGTGATTTCCCTGCTCAACGCCTTCACCGGTCTGGCCGTCGCGGCCTCCGGCATCGTTCTCGGCAACCTGCTCCTTGTGGTGGCCGGCACCCTCGTGGGCGCCAGCGGCACGATCCTGACCCGGGCGATGGCATCCGCCATGGGTCGCGGCGTGAACGGAATCCTGTTCGGGGCGTTCAAGGGCGGTTCCACCGCCGGGTCGACCGCCCAGAGCGACCGGCCCGTGCGCAGCTCCAATGCGGAAGACGTCGCCGTGCTGCTCAACTACGCCCAGCGCGTGGTCATCGTGCCCGGCTACGGCCTCGCCGTGGCGCAGGGCCAGCACACCATCGCCGAACTCGCCACCACCCTCGAGGCGCGCGGCGTCGAGGTCGTCTTCGCCATCCACCCGGTGGCCGGGCGCATGCCCGGGCACATGAACGTGCTTCTCGCCGAGGCGAATGTGCCCTATGAGGCGCTCAAGGAGATGGCCGAGGTCAACCCCGAATTCAAGAACACGGATGTCGCCCTCGTCGTCGGCGCCAACGACGTGGTCAACCCGGCCGCGAAGACGTCGCCCGGCTCGCCGATCTACGGCATGCCGATCCTCGACGTCGGTGATGCCCGGCAGGTGGTGTTCCTCAAACGGTCGATGCGTCCCGGTTTCGCCGGCATCGAGAACGAGCTGCTCTACGACCCGAAGACGACGCTGCTGTTCGGCGACGCCAAGGACTCTCTGACGAAGATGCTCGGCGCGGTCAACGCGCTCTGAGTTCGGTGCCCGCCCGGCCCCGGCCCCGGCGCACAGGTCAGGGCGGTAGGGTTCAGTCAGGGACCCGACCCTGACCCCGATCGGGGCGGTTCCGGTGCGAGGGAGAGCCATGACGAGCAGGTGGGCGCGATTTGGTCGCGGCTGGCTGACCGCATCCGTCGCCGTCTTCGTCGCCGCCCTCTCGCACATCGCCGGCGGCGGCAACGCTCCCGGCTGGCTCAGCGTGGGTCTGGCCCTCGCCTTCGCGGGGATCGCGTCCGTACTGTTGGCCGGCACAAGCTTGTCGCTATTGCGTCTCTCCCTCTCCGTCGGGGTCAGCCAGCTTCTGCTGCACGTTCTGTTCGGCCTCGGCGGGGCCTCGAGCGCGACGATGACGAGCACCTCCCATCACGGAGCCGTCACCCCGGCCGACGCGACCCCCCACCTGATGCACGCGGTCGGCGCCCTGCCTGGTGGCTGGATGTGGGTGGCACACGCCCTGGCTGCCCTCGTCACCATCGCCGCCCTGTACCGCGGCGAGAAGACGTTCTGGGCGCTGCTCGAGGAGACGACGATCCGTCTCATCGCGGTCCTGATCGAACGCCTCGCTCCGGCGCAGATCGGAACGGATGCGGCGACGGTGCGCCCTGCTTTCCGCCGGGTCTTCGTTCCGGCCGATCTCGGCGTACTGCTCTCCAGTGTGCTCCGCCGCGGTCCGCCCCTGCGCGCCCTGGCACCGTGAGGCTCTGACCTTCTCACCCGTGCGCTCTGATCCCGATGCGCTGTACCCTGCGCGCGACCCGCTGACCCGCTGAGCCGCTGACCCGCTGAGCCGCTGACACCTGGCCCGAACGATTCCGTTCGACCTCGGTGAGGTCGCCGGCGTCTGCGCACCCGGCCACCGGCACGTCTGTGCCCGGTGAATCTGCCGTCGCACCCCCCCTTCTCTTCCCTCCACGAATCGGAGATTTCAATGATTTTTGCCCTACCGCGACGCCCGGCAGCAGCCGTTTTCCTGACCCTGGCCGTGATCGCTCTGTCCATATTCAGCCCGGTGGCTCCGGCGGCCGACGCGCACGACCAGGTGGCGTTGACCGTTCCGGCCGACGGTGAGAACGTCGACCTCGCTCCCGCCGAGATCGCCATCACGTTCACGGACGACATCCTCGAGGTCGGCGCCATCGTCATGGTTGTCGATACCGAGGAGAAGAACTGGGCAGAGGGCGATATGCGGCTCGACGGGCCGCAGGCCACCCAGCCGGTGGCGGCCGACCTGCCCGACGGTGCCTACGACGTGCGCTGGCGGGTCGTGTCCGCCGACGGTCACCCGGTCTCTGGCGCCTTCGCCTTCACCGTGGGCGCCGCGGCCCAGCCCCGGTCACAGTCGACTGCGGGTGCGACCGCGGCGCCGGACCCGTCCGGCGCCGCGACATCCGCCGCCTCGGAAGAGACCGCCGACGGAACGGGACTCTCTGTGGTCGCGGTGGGTCTCCTCGGTGCCCTCGGTGGACTGGCCGCCGTCGCCCTGTTCATTGCCTGGCGAGCCAGGCGCCGCGGCAACCCGTGAAAAACCTGAAGCACCTGAAGCACCTGACACACCGCATCGTTTCCCGAGCACCCAACGCACCACACCAGGAGAACCCCTCATGAAGCTCAACACCGTTCCCACCCGATTCGTCGTTGCCGCCGCCGCTCTGATGCTGGCCCTCTCGGGCTGCGCCGGCGCGACCGAGGCACCCGCGGCGACGACCGACAGCCCCACCTCGGCCGACACCCTGGCCATGACGGATGCCTGGGTCAAGGCGAGCGAGTCCGGCATGACCGGCGCCTTCGGCCTGCTCGAGAACTCCGGACCCGACGACATCACGGTCGTCTCAGCCGAGACATCCGCAGCCTCGATGATCGAACTTCACGAAACCGTGGCCAACGACGCCGGCGACATGGTCATGCAGGAGAATCCGGATGGCTTCGTGGTGCCGGCCGGCGGCTCCATCGAACTCGTCCCTGGCGGCCGCCACATCATGCTGATGGGGCTCACCGGCCCGCTCGCCGCCGGCGATGCAGCCGCCTTCACCCTCGACCTCGCCGACGGGTCGAGCCTGGACTTCTCGGCCCCGGTGAAGGACTACACCGGGGCCGACGAAACATACGAGGGCGACACCGAAATGGACATGGATACCGACAGCCAGTGAGTTCCCTCACAGAGAATGAACGGAGTGGACCGCCCGAACCGTCCGTGCAGTCGGGCCGCCGGCTCAGCCGGCGCCACCTTCTTCTGGGTGGTGCCGCCGCCGGGATCGGTGCGGCCGGAGCCATGGGCATCGACCTCGTGGCCAAGGCCGGGATCGGCGGCTCTGCCGCTCCATCGGTACCGCTCTTTCGCGGCACCGACGCCGTTCCCTTCTTCGGGGTGCACCAGGCAGGGGTGGACACCGACCCGCAGGCCCGGGTCACGTTCGTGGCGCTCAACCTGCTCGCGCAGATCGACCGGGCCGCGCTGCGGCGGATGATGCGCATCCTGACCGACGATGCCGCCCGGCTCACCCAGGGCGAGGGCGCCCTGGCCGATTCGGAACCCGAGCTGGCCGTCGTGCCGGCCCGGCTGACGGTCACCTTCGGCTTCGGGCCCGGCCTCGTCGCCGTCGCCGGGGGAGAGGCTCCCGGCTGGCTGAGGCCGCTGCCCGCGTTCACGATCGACCGGCTCCAGCCGGAGTGGAACGACGGTGACCTGCTGCTGCAGATCGCCGCCGACGACCCGATGACGGTCGCCCATGCCACCCGGATGCTTCTGAAGGACCTGCGCTCCTTCGCGTCGGTGCGGTGGGTTCAGTCCGGCTTCCGCCGAGCGGCCGGTTCGGAGAAGCCCGGCACCACCATGCGCAACCTGTTCGGCCAGGTGGACGGCACCGCGAACCCGGCCGCCGGAACGGCCGACTTCAATGCCCTGGTCTGGGGCACGGCCTCCGGTCCCGGCTGGCTGGTGGGTGGAACCAGCCTCGTCCTACGCCGGATCAGCATGAACCTCGACACGTGGGATGGGCTCGACCGCTCGGGCCGCGAGTCCGCGGTCGGACGCACTCTCGCCGTCGGGGCGCCGCTCACGGGCACGAAGGAGCGCGACGAGCCCGACTTCACGGCGACGAACGCGCTCGGGTTCCCGGTCATCCCCGAGTACTCCCACCTGCGTCGCGCCCGGTCGGAGGACCGGTCCCAGCGCATCCACCGCCGCGGCTACAACTATGACGACGCGCCTCAGGGTTCCGGCGTCTCCAACTCCGGACTGCTGTTCGCGTGTTTCCAGGCGGATGTCGACGCGCAGTTCGTGCCCATCCAGCAGCGCCTCGACACCCTAGACCTGCTCAACCAGTGGACCACCCCGATCGGTTCCGCGGTGTTCGCGATTCCGCCGGGATGCGCGACGGACGGCTACATCGGCGACACCCTGTTCTGACCGATCTGCGCACCGGGGCCCAGCGGGCGGCCAGGGCCGCCCGCGTAGACTGTATCCGTCTCAACCCGCAATGAAAGAGGTCGCCGCGTGGCGAACGCCCAGGCTCCACACTCCACCACCGGCCGGTACTGGCCGGTGCCGGTGCTGCGGGCCGCCCTCACCCTTGTGCCGGCGGCCGCGATTACCTTCAACGCCGATCATTCGGCGGAATTCGGCCTTCTCGTGTTCGGCGCCTTCGCGCTACTCAGCGGCCTCACGGTGGGTCTGCTCAGCCGGCGCACGCTGGCCGATCCGCGGGAGCGGTCCCTCTTTGTGGTGCAGGGCGCAGTAGGTGTCGCCGCCGGCCTCCTCGCGCTGCTCTTCCACGCGGGCGGGCTCGGTTTCTTCCTCTTCCTGGTCTCGGTCTGGGCGGTGGTGACCGGTTTTCTCGAGCTGTACAGCGGCATCCGTGCGCGTCGGCGCGACCCGGCCGACCGTGACTGGCTGCTGGTCGGCGCCGTCACCGCCCTGCTGGCCGTGATCTTCCTGCTGCTGCCGCCCAACGCAGTGGTGTCGGTCGGCCTGTTCGGCGCCTACCTCGTGATGCTCGGCGTCTACCTCGCCATCGCCGGGTTCTCCCTCAAGTGGTCCGGCACGGATGCCGCCCGCGCCCTCACGGCCTCACCCAACGATTCGGACACCCTGTGACCCAGAACACCCCGCGCACACCCAGCCGTTCCGAGAAGCTCAAGCCGATCGAGCTCGTCGGCTTCTCGGCCGCGATGGCCGTGTTCCTCGGCCTGGTCGTGCTGATGAGCACTCGGGACGTGGTGCTGGCGTTGATCGGCTTCGGCGGCACGTTCATCCTCGTGCTCGTCGTGATCGCGATGCTCGTGCTCGGCATGAAGCCGAACCCGGCCGAGAGGTCCGACCTCGACGAGCAGGACCGCGGCCTCTGAACTGAGGCGCCGCGCGTACTCCGACGCCACGAGCATTCTGACGCCGCGCGTGGGGTGCGCCGCTGCGCAAGTGGCACGCCACCAGCGGAACGGCGCAGCACCCGCGCAGCCGCTAGGTCAGGTAGTCGAGAAGCGGGTCCGCGAGACCCACGTAGCTGCCCGGGGTCAGCTCGAGCAGCCGCGCCTTGGCGGCGTCGCCGATCTCCAGTTCGGTGACGAAGGCCACCAGATCGTCCCGGTTGATCCGCTTGCCCCGGGTGAGTTCCTTGAGCAGGGCGTAGGGGTCCTCGATCGTAGAGCGCCTCGAAGACACCTCGGCGCGGATCACGGTCTGGATCGCCTCGCCGAGGATCTCCCAGTTGGCGTCGAGGTCGCGGGCGAGCATGGCGCGGTCGATGTCGATTTCGCCGAGGCCGCGCAGGATGTTGTCGAGGGCGAGCAGGGAGTGCCCGAAGCCCACGCCGATGTTGCGCTGCGTGGTGGAGTCGGTCAGGTCGCGCTGCAGCCGCGAGGTCACCAGTGTCGCCGCGAGCGAGTCGAGGATCGCGCTGGACAGCTCGAGGTTGGCCTCCGCGTTCTCGAAACGGATGGGGTTGATCTTGTGCGGCATGGTCGATGAGCCGGTGGCCCCGACCTGCGGGATCTGGCGGAAGTAGCCGAGCGAGATGTAGGTCCAGACATCCGTCGCCAGGTTGTGCAGCACCCGGTTCGTATGAGAGACGCGCGAGTAGAGCTCGGCCTGCCAGTCGTGGGGCTCGATCTGGGTGGTCAGCGGGTTCCAGGTGAGCCCGAGGCCCTCGACGAAGCCGCGCGACACGGCCGGCCAGTCGACGGAGGGATCGGCCGCGACGTGGGCGGCGAAGGTGCCGGTGGCACCGCTGAATTTGCCCAGGTACTCGCTGTCCTCGACCTGCTGGGCCAGGCGCTCGAGCCGGTAGACGAAGACCGCGAGCTCCTTGCCCACCGTGGTGGGTGTCGCCGGCTGGCCGTGTGTGCGGGCCAGCATGGAGTCGGCGCGGTATTCGAGGGCGCGCAGGCGCAGGGCGCCGATGACGGCGCGGAATTTGGGCAGCCAGACCTCGCGCACAGCGTCGCTCACGGTCAGCGCGTAGGACAGGTTGTTTATGTCCTCGCTGGTGGCGGCGAAGTGGGTGAGCTCGCTGATGTGGTCGAGGCCCAGCGTGCTCAGGCGGCGGCGCACGAGGTACTCGACGGCTTTCACGTCGTGCCGGGTGGTGGCTTCCAGCACGGCCAACTCGTCGATCTCGGTCTGGCCGAAGTCGGTGACCAGAGCGCGCAGGCCGAGCTTCTGCTCCGCGTTCAGCGGTACGGAGCCGAACAGGCTGCGGTCGGTGAGGGTGATCAGCCACTCCACCTCGACCTGCACCCGGGCCCGATTGAGGCCTGCCTCGGATAGGTACTCGCCCAGTTCGGTGACGGCGGCGCGGTAGCGGCCATCGAGTGGGCTGAGGACCTGGGGCGGTAACGGACTCATCGGACTCCCTGTCGGATTGCGGGTGCAAGTTGCGCGAAGAGCGCTTCATTTGCGCTTTCAATCATGCCAAGAACCGTGTCAAAGAAAGCATCGTCGGAATAGTAGGGGTCGGGAACGTCCAGCAGGGCAGCCTGGGCCGCATCGAAACTGAGCAGCAGGCGTACCTTGCTGCGGTCACGCTCGGTCGTGGCCCAGTTGCGCAGGATGCGTTCCTGCGCGCGGTCGAGCACCACGACGAGGTCGAGGTCGGCAAACCACTCGGGGTCGAACTGGCGGGCCCGATGATGCCTGCCGTCGTAGCCGCGGGTGGCCAGGGCGGCGATCGTGCGCTGATCCGCCTGCTCGCCGACATGCCAGTCGCCGGTGCCGGCGGAGCTGGTGGTGATCAAACGACCCAGGCCGGAGCGCGTGATCAGGTCGCGAAGCATGACTTCGGCCATCGGCGAACGGCAGATGTTTCCGGTGCAGACGAAAATAATGCGGAACGGTGTCGACTCATCGGGTGTGATCGACACAATGTCCATCTCCCCATTGTGTTGCACCCGGCCCCCTCCCCAGCCGCCGTCGTGCGGCATGTTCCGTGAACTCTCGGATTCGCAGCGACCACGTCTGCCGGGGGTGGCACGCTCACTGGCAGCGAATCCGCAGCGCGCAGAAGGGCGGAGATGGAGATTCCGGGCGGCACCAGCTCGACTTGCACGATCGTGACTCATTACGCGCTGGAGGCGCGCCTCGACGAACTTCGGCAGCGACGGATGCTGCTGCGCCTGCTGCGCGACGACGTCGACATGGCGGCGGGCCGGCTCACGGCTGGCGACCTGACCGGCTCGTGGCGCTCAGAGGCCCAGCGGAGCTACGACCGTCAGCGCAGCGACCTCGCCGGCGAGCTCCGCCGAGCCGCCGGGCTCCTCGACGCCGCCCTCACCGAGGTGGTGGCTGCGATCGATCAGGGCGGGGCTGCTCTGGCCGAGGCCCGGGCGCCGGTCCCGGCCCTGGCACCCGGCCCGGCTCCAGCCCGGGCGGTGCGATGACGGGGGAGCAGCCTGGCGGCCCCGGCGACACCCTGATCGTGTCCGGCGGCGGGAGCACGCTCGTCGCCACCGACACGCTGCTGGCCGAGGCGGCGCGGCTGCGGCTGCTTCAGGGTGACGCCGAGGACTGGCTGGTGCGGGTGGCGCGCATCCAGGCACTGGATTCCGACCAGCCCCTCGGTCCGGTGATGAGCCTGCCCAACGCCGGGATGAACGTGTTCGCGGCCCGCTCCGCCCTGGAGCGAGTCGCGGAGCGCAGCCAGACCCTCGCCGACGCTCTTATCGCGGCGGCGGAGGGCTACGGCAGGGCCGAGCGCGTGCGGGACTGGGGAGCAAGCCTCTCCGGGGCCTGGCTGGGCTCCGCCCTCGGGCTGCTGGCACCTCTTTTGGCCCTGGCGGCCGTGCCCGGACTCACGGTCGGCGTGGTGGGGTTGGTGCTCGGCGGTCTGCTCACCGGCCGGCGTCCGGGAGACGCGCCCGCCGAGATCGGCGCCTGGGTCCACGCGCATCCGCGGGCCCTGACCAACCCGGTCCTGGTCGAGGCGGTGCGGGTGATCGTCTCCTCGGCCGACGACGCGGCCACCGGTCGTGCCGGGGTGCCGTTCCCGGTGTCACTGGCCCTCGGCGACGAGGGCCTCGGCCTGCTCGGTGTCACGACGACCGCGGCGGGCCTGGTCGGGCTCGCCCGCCCCCTCGGCCTGCTGCGCGAGACTCCCGTGTCGGTGGAGCGGCTCGACGGTGGGACCCGCCCCCTCGGCACGCCGCCTGCGGGTGCCGTGCGGCCCGGCGCCGCTCTCCCCGGCCGGCCCGTCGCTCCGCCGGCCGGCTTCGAGGACCTGGCTGCCCGCATCCCCTCGGTGTCGGAGGACGCCCCGCAGGTGCGCATCGAGCGTTATGGCGGTCCGGACGACGCATCCTGGGTGGTCTACATCGGCGGCACCGCGGCGTGGAGCCCGGTCGCCGGGGAACAACCGTGGGACCTCACCTCCAACCTCGTCGCCCTCGCCGACCAGGGCTCCGGCTCCTATCGGGCGGTCGTCGATGCCATGCGGGAGGCCGGGGTGGCGCCGGGCGACCCGGTGGTTCCGGTGGGTCACTCGCAGGGCGGGTTGATCGCGGCGCAGCTAGCGGCGTCCGGGGACTTCAACACCGTCGCGGTGGCGACCTTTGGGGGACTCACCGCCCAAGTGGCCCTGCCCGCAGACGTGGAGGCCGTCATGGTCGAGCACACCGACGACCTTGTCCCTGCCCTGGGGGGAACGGCCACCGGCGACGATGAGCGCCTGGTGGTGCGCCGCGAGGTGTTCGCTGAGGCGGAGGTGCCGGTCGACCGGCCGCTGCCGGCTCACGCCCTCACCGCCTACCGGGACACCGGGCGGCTCATGGACGGCTCCGAGGAACCACGATTGCAGGAGTTCCGGGAGACCCTCGGGAAGATCCTCGGCACGGAAGCCGGCGAGTCCTCCCGGTGGCGGGGCTTCCGCCTGGCCGACGGCTGACCCGACGGCTGACCCGACGGCTGACCCGACGGCTGGAGATCGCTACGAGCGGGGGGTGACCGGTCGGATCAGCACGCCGAGAATCCAGCTGATGATGCCCAGCACGAGTGCGCCGAGCACACCCCACCAGAAATCGTCCACCACGAGCCCGAAGCCGACCAGGCCCGAGAACCAGGCCACGATCATCAGCAGGAAACCATTCACGATCAAGGAAATCAGGCCGAGCGTGAGGATGTAGACCGGGAACGCGACAACCCGCACGAAGCCGCCGATCACACTGTTGACGAGGCCGAAGACCAGCGCGACCAACAGATAGGTGGCGATCAGGGCGGTCGTGCCCTCGGCGAACGGATCGACCCGCACCCCGCTGACGAGCAGGGTCGTGAGCCACAGGGCGACGGAGTTGAGGATCAGCTTGATCAGGAATCTGGCCATGACTCCACTATGGCATCGCCGGTGACTGGTCGCACGGATGGGCCAGCCCGGGGCCTAACCATGCGGCCACGTGAATATGCCGCGGCGTAGAATCGCCGAGTGAGCCCATCAGACCCGCCCTCGGTCCGCCTGCGCCCCGAGATTGTCGCCCTCCCGGCCTATCGGCAGGGTCAAGCTGCCGCAGCCAGTGCGTTCAAACTCTCGAGCAACGAGAACCCCTTCGATCCGCTGCCCGGCGTCATCGCCGCCGTGAACGCCGAGACCGCGTACAACCGGTACCCGGATGCCTCGGCGCTGGCCCTGCGCGAACGGCTGGCCACGCAGTTCGGCCTGAGCGTCGACGAGGTGCACATCGGTGCCGGCTCCGTGGCCCTCCTGGCCCAGCTCATCCTCGCCGCCGCGGGACCGGGTGACGAGGTGCTCTACTCGTGGCGCTCCTTCGAGGCCTACCCCGGCCTGGTCACCGTCGCCGGTGCCACGAGCGTGCAGGTTCCGAACCGGGCCGACCATGGCCACGACCTGCCCGAGATGGCCACCCGCATCACGGACCATACCCGCGTCGTCATCATCTGCAGTCCGAACAATCCGACCGGGACCGCCGTCACGGGCGACGAGTTCGAATCGTTCATGGCCGTCGTCCCGCCGGACCTCCTCGTCATCCTCGATGAGGCCTACTGCGAGTTCGTCACCGACCCCGAGGCGGTCACCGGCCTGCCACTGCTGTCCCGGTTCCCGAACCTGGTCGTGCTGCGCACTTTCTCCAAGGCCTACGGCCTGGCCGGCCTGCGCGTCGGCTACGCCCTCGGTCCCGTCGCCGTGCTCGATGCGGCGAGGTCCACCGCGATCCCGCTCTCGGTCACAGGTGTTGCCGGTGCGGCCGCGATCGCCTCTCTCGACGCCGCCGACCAGCTGCTGCGGCGGGTGCGTGCCCTGACCGAGCGGCGCGACCGGATCTGGCGCCTGCTGAGCGAGCAGGGCTGGAACATTCCGGTGCCTCAGGGAAACTTCGTCTGGCTGCCCACCGCCGAGGACACCGCCGACATCGCCGATGTCCTGTCGGCCGTCGGCCTGATCGTGCGCCCGTTCCCCGAGGGCATCCGAATTTCGATCGGTGAGGAAGAATCCGTGGAGAAGCTCCTGGGTATTTGCGCCGACATTGTTGACGATCTACCAACGGGGCACCCAGCCCGGAAGCTAGGTTAGTACGGTGTCAGCGACCCCGAGTGCCTCTCCCACGGTGCGAATGCTCTCCCCGGAGGGTGTCTTCGCCCCGAGCGATTCCGCGGCCGAGTTCCTGCCCTACCTCGATCGACTGACCGAGGCCGACCATCGGCGGTTCTACCGCGACATGGTGGTGGTGCGCCGGTTCGACACCGAGGCTGCGAACCTGCAGCGGCAGGGCCAGCTGGCCCTCTGGGTGCCCAGCCACGGCCAGGAGGCCGCCCAGGTCGGCTCCGCCTACGCAACCCGGCCGCAGGACCACGTGTTCCCGTCCTATCGCGAGCACGTCGTCGGCATGATCCGCGGACTCGACCCCGTCGATATCCTGCGGATGCTGCGCGGCGTCACCCTCGGCGGCTGGACCCCCGAGGACCACGGCAACTTCCACCTGTACACCCTGGTGCTGGCCTCGCAGACCCTGCACGCCACGGGCTACGCGATGGGCATGCAGCTCGACGGCGCGACCGCGACCGGCAATCCCGAGACCGACCAGGCCGTCATCGTGTACTACGGCGATGGAGCTTCGTCGCAGGGCGACGCCAACGAGGCGCTCGTCTTCGCCGCCAGCTACCAGACCCCGCAGGTCTTCTTCCTGCAGAACAACCACTGGGCCATCTCGGTTCCCGTGACCCGGCAGTCCCGCACTCCGCTCTACCTGCGTGCCGCCGGCTTCGGCATGCCCGGCACCCAGATCGACGGCAACGACGTGCTCGCCAGTTTCGCGGTGACGGCCAAGCACCTCGACGACGCCCGCGCCGGCCACGGCCCCGCCCTGATCGAGGCCCTGACCTACCGAGTCGGTGCCCACACCACGGCCGACGACCCCACCAAGTACCGCGACCCGGAGCAGCTGGCCTACTGGGTGGCCCGCGACCCGATCGTGCGCTTCCGCAGCTACCTGCAGGGACTGGGCGTCGAGCAGGAGTTCCTCGACGCCGTCGACGAGGAGGCCGACGACTACGCCGCGGATGTGCGCCGCCGGGCCCTCGACATCCACTCCCCGGAGAAGGCCGTCATCTTCGACAACGTCTACGCCGAACCCCACCCGCTGATCCAGGAACAGAAGGCCTGGCTCGACCACTACGAGGCATCCTTCGAAGGAGGCGACGCGTGAGCGACACGATCGTGACGAGCACCACCGGCCTCGCCACACCGACCACCGCGATGCCGACCCCGGGACACCCGGCCGCCGCCAAGCGGGCTATTCCCGGAACCGGAACGGCGAACCTGCCCATGACGAAGGCCCTCAACGCGGGCCTGCGCCAGGCCATGCGCGACAACCCCCGGGTGCTGATGATGGGCGAGGACATCGGCCCGCTGGGCGGGGTCTTCCGCGTCACCGAGGGTCTGATCGCCGAATTCGGCGACAAGCGCGTGCTCGACACCCCGCTGGCCGAGTCCGGCATCATCGGTACGGCCATCGGCCTGGCCCTGCGCGGCTACCGCCCGGTCTGCGAGATCCAGTTCGACGGGTTCGTCTTCCCCGGCTTTGACCAGATCACCAGCCAGCTGGCGCGGATGCGCAACCGGCACGAGGGTGAGGTCTCCATGCCCGTCGTGATCCGCATCCCCTACGGCGGCCACATCGGGTCGATCGAGCACCACCAGGAGAGCCCGGAGACGTACTTCGCGCACACGCCGGGCCTGCGCGTGGTCAGCCCGTCGAACCCGCACGACGCCTACTGGATGTTGCAGGAGGCCATCGCCTCCGACGACCCGGTCATCTTCTTCGAGCCCAAGAGCCGCTACTGGCCCAAGGGTGAGGTGAACCTTGCCGAGAGCGGCACGCCCCTGCACGCCAGCCGCGTGGTACGCAGCGGCACGGATGCGACGGTCGTCGGCCACGGCGCCATGGTCAGCGTCCTGCTGCAGGCGGCGGATCTCGCGGCGGCGGAGGGAACCAGCGTCGAGGTCATCGACCTGCGTTCAATCTCGCCGATCGACTACGGTCCCATCCTCGCGTCGGTCGAGAAGACCGGGCATCTGGTCGTCGCCCAGGAGGCCCACGGCTTCGTCAGCGTCGGATCGGAGATCGCCGCGACCGTCACGGAGAAGGCCTTCTACCTGCTCGAGGCTCCCGTGCTGCGCGTCTCCGGTTTCGACACCCCGTTCCCGCCGGCCGCCGTCGAGACGCACTTCCTGCCCAGCCCGGACCGCGTGCTCGAGGCCGTCGACCGCGCCCTCTCCTACTGATATGAGTCGCACCAGGGCTTCTCGCCTCACCAATCGCAAGGAGCGTACTCGATGAGCGTGTCGAAATTCACACTGCCCGACGTCGGCGAGGGTCTCACCGAGGCCGAAATCGTGGAGTGGAAGGTGGCGCCCGGCGACACCGTGTCGATCAACCAGGTGCTGGTCGAGATCGAGACCGCGAAGTCGCTCGTCGAGCTGCCGTCGCCGTACGTCGGCGTGGTCGGGGAGATCCTGGTGAAACCCGGCACGACCGTCGACGTCGGAACGGTCATCATCACCATCGTGGCCGAGACCGTCGCCGTCGCGTCTGCGTCGAGCAGTGCGATCGCGAACGGCGCGGGCGAGCTGGCCAGCGCGGCAGCGGATGCCGGCTCCACCATCACGGACGAGCCGGCCGAGACGCCGGGCGCGGTCCTGGTCGGGCGCGGCGCCGCGGCGACCATGCCCACCCGGCGCAAGCGCCACGGGGTCACCCCCGTCGCCCACGAGTCGATCGCGCCGCCGCCCGTGCACCCCACGCGCCCGGCCACTTCGCAGCTCCCGCAGCTGCCGCGCGCGGCATCCGCGGGCCCCGTCGTCGCCAAGCCGCCGATCCGCAAGCTGGCCAAGGACCTCGGTGTGGACTTGTCCCTGGTCGAGGCGACCGGCCCGGTCGGCGACGTCACCCGCGAGGACGTGCTGCGGGAGGCCACCCAGGCCAGCGTGTTCCGCAACATCCAGACGCCGGAATGGCCCAGCGACCGTGAGGAGCGCGTCCCGGTCAAAGGCGTGCGCAAGGCCATCGCCCAGGCCATGGCCTCCAGCGCCTTCACCGCACCGCACGTGAGCCTCTTTGTCGACGTGGACGCCACCCGCACCATGGAGTTCGTCAAGCGGCTCAAGGCGTCCACCGACTTCGCGGGCGTGCGCGTGTCCCCGATGCTGATCATGGCCAAAGCCATGATCTGGGCCGTGCGGCGCAACCCCACGGTCAACTCGGTTTTCACCGACGAGGAAATCGTGATCAAGCACTACGTGAACCTGGGCATCGCCGCGGCCACCCCCCGTGGGCTCATCGTGCCCAATGTGAAGGAAGCGCAGGACATGAGCCTGCTTGAACTGGCCCGCGCCCTTGAGAAGCTCACGCTCACCGCGCGGGACGGCAAGACCTCGCCGGCGGAGATGTCGAACGGCACGATCACGATCACCAATATCGGTGTCTTCGGCATGGATACCGGCACGCCCATCCTCAACTCCGGCGAGGCCGGCATCGTGGCCCTCGGAACGATCAAGCCCAAACCGTGGGTCGTCGACGGCGAGGTGCGGGTGCGTCAGGTGACGACCATCGGCGCGAGCTTCGACCATCGCGTGGTCGATGGGGATGTCGCGAGCCGCTTCCTGGCGGATGTCGCGAGCATCATCGAGGAGCCCGCGCTGCTACTCGAGTAAGGTCCCGGAGGAGATCCCGGCGGCAGCCCTTATTGGTGTTGACAATCATTATCATTAGGCGTAACGTCGGCCCTGTGATCAACAATCGATTCGTCCTCACCGCCCTCACCGCCCTGGCCGCCGTTGCCGCGCTGACCCTGGCCGGCTGCACTCCGACCGGCGGTTCGGCGGATGGCGCCGCCGCCGGCGACCTCAAGGTGGTCGCGACGACCACCCAGGTGGCGGACCTCACCCGCAACGTCGTCGGCGACACCGCGGGCGTAGTAGTGACCCAGCTCATCCAGCCCAACCAGAGCGCGCACAGCTATGACCCGTCCGTGGCCGACTTGACGGCCCTCGGTGAGGCCGATGTGCTCGTGATCAATGGGGTCGGCCTCGAGGAGTGGCTCGACGACGCAATCAGCGCCAGCGGCTTCGACGGCGTGACGATCGACTCCGACGAGGGCATCGAGATCCAGGACATCGCAGCCAGCGAAGAGGACCACGCCGACGACAAGGCCGCGACGGATGGCGCCGAGCACTCCCACCAGGGCGGCAACCCGCACATTTGGACCGACGTGTCCAATGCCGAGACCATGGCCGTCACCATCGTCACGGGCCTCAGTGATGCCCAGCCGGACCTGGCCCCGGACTTCGAGGCCAACGCGACCGCCTACACCGGCCGGCTGGCCGAGCTCGACGACTGGATCCGTACCAACATCGACGCCGTGCCCGCC
Organism: Cryobacterium sp. M23; assembly: GCF_002929655.1. Lineage (NCBI taxonomy): Bacteria > Bacillati > Actinomycetota > Actinomycetes > Micrococcales > Microbacteriaceae > Cryobacterium > Cryobacterium sp. M23. The sequence continues at coordinate 38,453 of NZ_PJJV01000056.1, read as the reverse complement.
GAGCAGCGCCTGCTCGTGAGCAACCACGACGCATTCGGCTACTTCACCGAGGCCTACGGCATCACCTACGTCGGCTCCATCGTCCCGAGCTTCGACGACAACGCCGAGCCCAGCGCCGCCGCGATCGACGAACTCGTCGCCGCCATCACGGCCACCGGGGTCAAGGCGGTATTCTCCGAGGCCTCGATCAGCCCGAAGGCCGCCGACACCATCGCCGGCGAGGCCGGCGTCATCGTGTACTCGGGAGAGGATGCGCTCTACAGCGACTCCCTCGGTGCGCGGCACAGTGACGGCGCCACCTACATCAGTTCGCAGCTGCACAACGTCGGCCTGATCCTCGAATCCTGGGGAGCCGAGCCCACCGCGGTGCCCGCAGACCTGCGATAGTTAGTCAGTGATCGAGAACCCTTCTCAAGTACGGCCGAGCGTGCCTGTCGCGCTCAAGGTGGCGGGCGCCTCCTTTTCCTACGGCCAGAGCCCTGCCCTGGCCGACATCGACTTCGAGGTGCACGCCGGCGAGGCCGTGGCGCTGATCGGGCCCAACGGGTCCGGCAAGTCCACGCTGCTCAAGGGCATCCTCGGTCTGATCCAGCGCGTGAGCGGTACCGTCGAGGTGCTGGGAGCGGCAGCGGCCCCGGCCGGATCCATCGGCTACGTGCCGCAGGCCGACGAGATCGACCAGCAGTTCCCGGTCACGCTCGAGCAGGTCGTCATGATGGGGCGCTACCGCTCGCTAGGCTGGCTGCGCCTGCCCGGTAAGCGCGACCGTCAGGCCGTGGCCCGTGCACTCGACGCGGTGGGCCTCGCGCATCGCGCGAAAACCCGCTTCGGGGAACTCTCCGGCGGCCAGCAGCAGCGCGGACTGCTCGCGCGGGCCGTGGCCGCGGGGCCCCGCCTGCTGCTGCTCGATGAGCCGTTCAACGGCCTCGACCAGCAGAATCGGGACGCGCTCGTGGGCACCGTCAAGCGTTTGAAGGAGGAGGGGGTGGCCGTGGTCGTCTCCACCCACGACCTCCAGCTCGCCCGCGAGGTCTGCGAACAGGTGTTGCTGCTCAATGGCGCCCAGGTGGCGTTCGGGCCGCGCGAGTCGGTGCTGATCCTGGAGAACGTGCAACGCACGTTCCGAGAGGTCGGCGTGGAGATCGACGAGCACACCGTAGTTGTGCCCGGGCACACCGGTCACTGAGATGGACTTCCTCAGCCCGCTGATCGACGTCTTTGCCCTGCCGTTCATGACCCGGGCCCTCTTCGTGCTGGGTGCGCTCAGCCTGGTAGCCGGCGTCGTCGGGGTGCTGGTCAACCTGCGGGGCCTCGAGTTCATCAGCGACGGTCTCACCCACGCGGTCTTCCCCGGCATCGCGATCGGCTTCGTCTGGGGTGGGCGCGAGGGGCTGTTCGCCGGCGCGATGGTCGCCGCCCTGTTCGCAGCGGTCATCCTCACCCTGATCGTGCGCCAGTCCGTGTCCTCGGATGCCGCGATCGCCATCGTCTTCACCGCCATGTTCAGCGTGGGCATCATCCTGGTCTCCCGCGAGACGAACTACGTCGGCCAGCTGGAGCAGCTTCTCTTCGGCCGCCTCCTCACGGTCAGCCCGAATGAGGTCGTGCAGACCGTCGCCATCTGCCTCGTGGCGCTGGTCCTGATCGGGCTCACGCTCAAGGAGGAGGTGTTCCGCGCCTTCGACCGGGTCGGCTTCGCCGCGGCCGGCTACCGCACGCTCGCGCTCGACCTCGTGCTCAACGTGGCCATCGCCCTCGTGGTCGTCGCGGCCTCCAGCGCCGTCGGCAACCTCCTCGTCCTGGCCGTGTTGATCGTGCCCGGCGCCGTGGCCCGGCTCATCACTGACCGGCTCTGGCTGCTGTTCCCGATCGCGGCCTGTTTCGCGGCCCTCGGTGCCTGGCTTGGGCTCGTGCTCGGTTTCCAGGCATCCGTGCAGGCCGGTCTCGACCTGCCCAGCGGCGCGACCGTGGTGCTGGTGCTGGTCGCCGGCTACGCCGTGGTGCTGCTGTTGCGCCTGTCCATCGACGGTCTTCGGCGGCTGGGTTCGCCCCGTCTGCGGCCGCAGCACACCACGCCGCCGCGCACCCCGCCGCCGCTGTCCCCGCAGCCGCGCACCCCGCCGCCGCACGAACAGCTGGTGACGTGATGGGCTACTTCGAGAAGGCACTCCTCGCGTCCGCCGTGATCGGCGCCCTCAGCGGGCTGGTCGGATCCCTCGTCGTATTGCGCCGCCGCACTTTCTTCGCCCAGGCCCTCACCCACGCCACCTTCCCGGGCGCCGTGACCGCCACGATCGTCGGCGTGAGCATCCCACTCGGGGCGGCCCTGGCGAGCATCCTCATCGTCGGCATCATGACCCTGATCGGCCGGGTGAAGCGGCAGGGCACCCAGGTGGCGTCCGGCATCCTGCTCACCGCGGGCTTCGCGCTCGGCGTGCTTCTGCAGGCCCTCAACCCGTCGCTGCCGGTGCAGGTCGACTCCTACCTGGTCGGGTCGGTCCTCACCGTCACGACCGGTGACGTCTGGCTGGCCGTCGGCGTGCTCGGGGTGGCCGTGGCCGTGATGGTGCTGCTGGGCAAGGAGATCCTGTTCTCCACCTTCGACCCGAGCGGATTCCGCGCCGCCGGATTCCGGGAATGGCCGATCGAGCTGCTCACCCTCGCCCTGATCACCGCCACCGTGGTCACCGCAATGCCGGCCGTCGGGGCGATCCTCGCGATCGCGCTGATCGCGGCCCCGGCCGCCGCCGCGCGCCTGGTCACGCGCACCGCCACCCAGATCCTGGTTCTCGCGCCGGTGCTGGGCGCGGCCGCCGGCCTGGTCGGAGTGCTCCTGTCCCGGGCGATCGACGTGGCCGCCGGGCCGGCGATCGCCCTCACCGCGGCCGTCTTCTTCCTGGTGGCCCTGGGCGGTCGCCGGCTGGTCCGGGCGCGGTTACGGTTGAAAGCATGAAGCGGAACACCTGGCAGCGCGAGGCCGTGCGCACCGCGCTCAGCGACGCCGAGGGATTCGTCAGCGCCCAGGGTCTGCACGCCAGCCTGCACGCCACCGGTTCGCCCATCGGCCTGGCCACGGTGTACCGGGCCCTGGCCGACCTGGCCGGCGAGGGCGAGGCCGACTCGCTGCAGTCGCCCGACGGTGAGGCGCTCTACCGCGCCTGCAGCACGACCGACCACCACCACCACCTGATCTGCCGCAACTGCGGACAAACCGTCGAGATCGAAGCGGACGCCGTGGAGAACTGGGCCAAGAACGTGGCCGCCGAGCACGGCTTCAGCCAGGCCGCCCACGTGGTCGACGTGTTCGGTCTCTGCGCGGCCTGCTCCGCCGCATCCGTGGACTAGGCCCACCGCCGCGCGCCCACCGCCGCGCGCCCACCGCCGCGCGCCGGACTCGTCCTCGTCCCGAACGAATTCGACGGAGATTCTGCCCCCACAACCCGGTTTTGCCGGTTTTAGGGCCTGAATCGGCAAAATCTCCGTCGAATTGGTTCAGTTTGCGCTGGGGGAGAGCACCGCGTAATATTAAACGCTGCTGCGCATATCTGTGCGTGCACTGCTGGTTCGCTCGCTTCCGCTTCGCGGGAGTGTCGTCATGCCAGCCGACAAGAGATCTTGGGAAGGGCATTCGCCCTTCGGTATTGGAGGAGAACCATGGCAGCTACTTGCCAGGTGACCGGAGCCGTCCCCGGCTTCGGACACAACATTTCGCACTCGCACCGACGCACCAAGCGTCGCTTCGACCCGAACGTTCAGACCAAGAAGTACTACGTACCGTCGCTTCGCCGCAACGTCACGCTGACCCTGTCCGTCAAGGGCATCAAGGTGATCGACGCTCGTGGCATTGAATCGGTCGTCAAGGACCTTCTCGCTCGTGGGGAGAAAATCTAATGGCCAAGCAGCATGACGTCCGCCCGATCATCAAGCTCCGTTCGACGGCCGGCACCGGTTACACCTACGTGACCAAGAAGAACCGTCGCAACGACCCCGACCGTCTCGTACTCAAAAAGTACGACCCCGTAGTGCGCAAGCACGTCGACTTCCGTGAGGAGCGCTAAAAATGGCGAAGAAGAGCATGATTGCCAAGAACAACCAGCGCAAGGTTATCGTCGAGCGCTACGCCGCGAAGCGCCTTGAGCTCAAAAAGGCCCTCGTCAACCCGGCCGGCACCGATGAGTCCCGCGAAGCTGCTCGCCTCGGCCTGCAGAAGCTTCCCCGCAACGCGTCGCCGGTTCGCCTGCGCAACCGCGACGCGGTCGATGGACGTCCCCGTGGACACCTCAGCAAGTTCGGAATCTCGCGCGTGCGTTTCCGCGACATGGCTCACCGCGGCGAACTGCCCGGCATCACCAAGTCCAGCTGGTAACACCGCACCAAGCCGCTTAGCCGGTCATTCGGAACCTCGGTTCTGAAGCGAGAGGATGTCGACTCCGGTCGGCATCCTCTTTTTTTCGCCCACAGCGAAAATGAAGCCGTTACGGCAGCCAAACCGGCTGGAAACGCCGCAAATCCGCGGAATTCCGCGGTTGTCTGCTAGATTCAACCCGGTCCAACCGGCCAAACGGAGTCGCTCCTCGGAGCGTCGCCCGCAATACGTGAATCCCTGTTTTTACAGACAAAGGTCCGAGGAGGACACTCAATGGCTGACAAGTCGCTGAACAAGACCGAGCTCGTTGCCAAGGTTGCCGCAGACTCTGGCCAGAGCCAGGCTGCAGTTGACAGCGTTCTGAACGCTTTCTTTGCAACTCTCGCCGACACCGTCGCGAACGACGGCAAGGTCACGATCCCGGGCTGGCTCGGAGTCGAGCGCACCGCTACCGCAGCGCGCACCGGCCGCAACCCGCAGACCGGCGAAGAGATCGCCATCGCCGCGGGCCACCGCGTCAAGCTGACCGCTGGTAGCAAGCTCAAGGCTGCCGCCAAGTAGGTCGCGAACCAAGAAAGCAGGGCGTCGGCTTCGGTCGGCGCCCTGCTTTCGTCTGTGACGTCACACGTCAGCGAGCCTCGTGCAGCGTGCGTCCACCGGGCACGGTTAGGCTGAGTCAGTGCTTCGTCTCGTGCGTATCTCCGGTCCGGCAGTGCTCCTGCTGGTCGCGACGCTGGCGACGCTCGTCGCGCTAGCCTATGGCGGGGGCGCTTCGGCGCAACTGCTGGCCGATCCGGGACCAGTCGTGCGGTGGGGTCTCCCGCTGGCCAAGCTCCTCGTCAACCTCAGCGCCGCCGGCACCATCGGCGCCCTCGTGCTCACCCTTTTCGCCCTGAGCCCTCGGGAACCCGAATACAACGCGGCCCTCGATTTCGCCGCTGGGTCCGCCGCTGTCTTCACCGTGGCATCCGCCCTCACCGGTTTCTTCACCTTCCTGCAGGTGACGACCATTCCGCTCAGCTTCGATGACCGGTTCAGCGCCACCGCCGGACAGTTCTTCAGCGACATCGAGATCGGCCAGGCCTGGCTGATCACCACCCTGATCGCGGCCTTCGTCACCGTCTTGTGTTTCGCGGTGCGTTCACTGACCGGGCTCGTCTTCGTCACGGTCCTCGCCGTGGGTGCCCTGGTGCCGATTGCACTACAGGGGCACGCGGCCGGCGCCGAGGGGCACGACGTGGCCATCACCGCCCTGGGTCTGCACCTGGTCTTCGCCGCGGTCTGGCTGGGCGGGCTGCTGACCATCATCGTGCTGCGCAAGCAGTTGGCCGGCGGCCGCCTCGATCCGGTCATCGCGCGCTACTCCTCGCTCGCCCTCGTTTCCTTCATCGTCGTCGCTGCGTCCGGCTACGTCGGCGCCGAACTGCGGTTGGGTGCCTGGGACCGGCTGCTCTCGCCCTATGGCATCCTCGTTCTGGTCAAGGTCTTCGCCCTCACCGTGCTCGGCGCGTTCGGCGTGCTGCAACGCCGGTACGTGATCGGGCGGATGCTGCGGAGCACCCCCGCAGACGCCCAGACCCCCGCACCCCGCCGGAGCGTCTGGTTCTGGTGGCTCATCGTCACGGAACTGGCGTTCATGGGGCTCGCCTCCGGGGCTGCCGCCGCCCTCGCCAAGACCGCGACGCCGGTCGAGCAGATCACGGCGACCGAGATCCCCACCTCGACGCCCGCCCAGATCCTGACCGGCGAGCTCCTGCCGCCGCCGCTCACTTTCAGCCGCTACTTCACCGAGTGGAACTTCGACCTGGCCTGGGTGCTGTTCTGCGTGTTCGGCATCTTCTTCTACGTGTCCGGGGTGCGCCGCCTGGCCCGCCGCGGCGATAAGTGGCCCGTCTTCCGCACCGTGCTCTGGGTGACCGGCATGCTGATCCTGTTCTACATCACCAACGGCGGCGCGAACCTCTACGCGAAGTACCTCTTCTCCTCCCACATGCTCATGCACATGGCCCTGACCATGCTCGTGCCCGTCTTTCTGGTTCCCGGGGCGCCGGTCACTCTCGCCGCCCGGGCCATCCGCAAGCGGCAGGATGGCAGCCGCGGCGCCCGCGAGTGGATCCTGTTGGCCGTGCACTCGACGTACGCGGGGTTCCTGGCCAATCCGCTGGTCGCAGCCGTGCTCTTCGCCGGTTCACTCTGGGTGTTCTATTACTCCTCGCTATTCAGCTGGGCGACGACCGACCACATCGGCCACGAGTGGATGATCGTGCACTTCCTGATCACCGGCTACCTGTTCGTGCAGTCGCTGATCGGCATCGACCCGGTGCCCTACCGCCTGCCCTACGCCGGCCGCCTGCTGCTTCTTCTGGGCACGATGGCCTTCCACGCCTTCTTCGGTGTCACCATGATGACGGGCACCGGGCTGCTCCTCTCCGACTGGTACGGGGCCATGGGGCGCGATTGGGGGCTCAGCGGCATCGAGGACCAGCAGATGGGCGGTGGCATCGCCTGGAGCGTCGGCGAGATCCCAACGATCGCCCTGGCCATTGCGGTGGCCATCCAATGGAGCCGCAGCGACGAGAAGGAAACCCGCCGCAAGGACCGAAACGCCGCCCGCACGGGCGACGCCGAACTGCTCCAGTACAACGCAGGCCTGGCCCGCCTCGCCGCGCACGACCGCTCGGAGTAGCAAGAAAGCGTTCAGCAGGGCAGCCGCCGCCGGTCAGCGCAGCTGGAGGGCGAGCGACCCGTCCGGGTTCACGGTCACGCTGATCGCGACTGCAAAGGCCACGTCCTCATCCCGCACCTCGACATCGCCGTCGAAAAGCGACTGCACCTCCACCACGATGTGCGCCTGCCCCTCGGTGTCGGGCATCTCGAAGGTGGAGTCGCCGGCCACGAGGGTGACTGGGGGATACTGGGCGATCGACCAGATCGGGTCGTCCCGCACCCGGTCGTTGATCTCGATGCCGAATGGGCAGTTCGTGGGCTGCAACACCTGTTGCGTGGTGCAATCGTCGAGGAAACGGTCCAGCTCGGCCTGGACCTGACCGATGAATTGGGCGTTGGGCTGGGCGTCGACCGTGACATCCGTCACCCCGGACGCGACGACCGGCACCGTCTGCGAGGCCGCGTCGAGCAGGGTGGAGGAGTGCTCGAACGAGTAGAGGGCTGGTGCGAAGGCCAGGTAGGCCGCCTGGTTCGAGAACGTTTCCGGCGCGCCATCGGCGGCGTGCGCACGCGTGTCGAGGGTCAGCCTGTTCACCGAGAACGTGGCCTGGTGCAGCACGTTCACTCGCAGCACGGCCAGCGGGCTGGTGGTGAAGCGCCAGCTGTCGAAAACGCCGAAGAACGTGCCGGCGCTCTCCACCTGGAAGGTCATCGCCGCGGGTGTGCCGTTCAGCCGGAACTCGTAGTCGACCGTGTGCCGTCCATCGGCCGACTCGTCGTCAGCGGTCAGACGGATGTCGGTGAGCTCCCCCAGCACGGAGTTCCGCAGCAGGGTGTCCGGCAGGTCCTTCGGCAGCGCGGCCGCTTCGAGCTCCGCAGCCGTGGGTCTGACCCCGGGAAGCAGCAGCGCACCGGCGGTGTCTTTGCGGGCCAGGGCGTCGAGATACTGCCCCACGAAGCTGCCGGCGCTGTAGAGGTCGCGGTTGAGCGACCCGATCGTCGCGACCAGGCCTGCGCCGAGGAGGGCGGCAACGATGACCACGGCCACGATGGCGCGCCGCTCGTTACGCCGGCGCCTGCCGTCCCGGTTGCTCACCCCCACATCCTACGGGGCCGGTTCTCCCCCAACCCGTAGACCGGGGCCGACGCGTGCAGCCGGGCCGGATACAGTGGTATGTCCCGTCCGCACCCCATCGAAAGCGCCCCCCGTGTCTGAGATTCCGCTGTCGCGCGAGCAGGCCGAAGTGTTCGAGGCCATCGAGGGAACCCGGCAGAACGTGTTCGTGACCGGGCGCGCCGGCACCGGCAAGTCGACGCTGCTCAATCACCTCGCCTGGAACACGAGCAAGCAGATCGTGATTGCCGCTCCCACCGGGGTGGCGGCCTTGAACGTCGGCGGCCAGACCATCCACTCCCTGTTCCGCCTGCCGATCGGCGTGATCGCCGACAACGCGATCGACCAGTCCGACCAGGTACGCAAACTGCTCAACACGATCGACACGGTCGTCATCGACGAGGTGTCGATGGTCAACGCCGACCTAATGGATGCGATCGACCGCAGCCTGCGTCAGGCGCGGCAACGGCCGAACGACACGTTCGGCGGCGCGCAGATCGTGCTTTTCGGCGACCCGTACCAGCTGGCCCCGGTCCCGGGGGATTCCGACGAGCGTGCCTACTTCGCGGACACCTACCGGTCGATGTGGTTCTTCGACGCGAAGGTCTGGCAGGGGGCCGACCTGCGCATCTTCGAGCTCACCGAGGTGCACCGGCAGCGCGACGCCGACTTCAAACACATGCTCAACGCGGTGCGGCACGGGCAGGTCACGGCCGAGATCGGCGGCGCGCTCAACGCCGCGGGCGCCCGCACCCCGCCGAGGGAGGGCGTGATCACGCTGGCCACCCGCAACGATTCCGTGAACCGGATCAACGCATCCGCTCTCAAACGCCTCCCCGGCAAGGCGCTGACCGCCAAGGCCGACGTCACCGGCGACTTCGGCGGGCGCACATTCCCCGCCGACGAGGTGCTCGAGCTGAAGGTCGGGGCGCAGGTCATGTTTCTGCGCAACGACTCCAACCAGGACGGCGGCCCGCGCTGGGTGAACGGCAGCATCGGCACCGTCACTCGGGTCGATTCGACGGTGTACGTGGACATCGACGGCGAAACGCACGAGGTCGAACCGGCGGTGTGGGAGAAGTTCAAGTACACCTACAACCCGACCACGAAGAAGCTGCGCAAAGACGTCGTCGCCGAGTTCACGCAGTTCCCGTTGCGGCTGGCGTGGGCGGTCACCATCCACAAATCGCAGGGCGCCACCTATGAACGCGCGGTCGTCGACCTCGGCGCGCGCGTGTTCAGCCCCGGCCAGACCTATGTGGCCCTCAGCCGGCTGACCAGCCTGGACGGCCTTTATCTGACCCGTCCGCTGCGCCCGAGCGACATGATCGTGGACGAGAACGTGCAGCGGTTCATGCGCGGCCCGCGCCCTACCGAGACCCCCTGCCCGGTCACCCTCGCCGACTAGCCCCGTGTTTACCGCCGCGGCTGCCCTTCTCGCGGCTGCCTCTCCCGCCGCTGCCTACGAACCAATTCGACGGAGATTTTGCCGAAAACGGTGCAGAACAGCCCAAAACTAGAGTCTCTAGCCCAAAATCACCGTCGAATTCGTTAGGGACGAGGGCGGCAGTAGGGGCAAGAGCGAGAGCCGGGGGGCCGCCGGCAGCAATACGGTGCGGCCGGACGGCGGCGTGGGTACACTCCCTCGTGCAGGGGCGCTCCTGTGTGGGCCGCGACGCGACGGGGGTCAGGCGATGAAGCTCGGACAGGCACCGATCAGCCAGGCCGCAGCCGGCCTTGTACCAGCCGGCTCCGCACCTCGTCACGCGAGCCCCCGCACACGCCACCACCGCGTGCCGGCTCTCGTCGTGAGTGCCGCCCTCGTGCTGACGGCGTGCACCGCGGCGACGGATGCGTCCCCGGAGGCCCGCGCGCAGGCGGCGGCCCCGTTCTCGTCCAAGGTCACGTCCCGGCTGGATGACGTGCTCGCCGAAGCGAAGACCCTGTCCGGTTCCTCGGGGGCCATTGCCGGTGTCTGGGCGCCGTGGGCCGGCACCTGGGTCGCGTCGCCCGGGTCCGTCTCGAGGACGACACCGGGTGCCCTCACCCCGGAGATGCGATTCCGGATCGGCACCAACACGACGGCGCTCACCTGCACGGTGCTGCTCCGGCTCGTCGAGGAGGGGCAGGTGCGCTTGGAGGATCCGGTGTCCGACTACGTGCCCCGGGTGGTGGGGCTGGACAAAATCACCCTCGGGCAGCTTTGCCGCAACACGTCCGGCCTGGCCGATCACGCCTCCCTGATGGCTCCGCAGATTATGGCCAACCCCAGTCGCAAATGGTCGACGCGCGAAGTCATCGCGAGCGGCACGGGCGCACCTCGGGTGGCGCTGCCCGGCGGAATCTGGTCCGCGTCGGATACCGGGGTCGTGCTGCTCGGTCTCGCCCTGCAGCAGGCAACCCGACGCGACTGGCCGTGGCTCTACCGGCACTACGTGTTCGAACCGCTGGGCATGACGAACACCAGCCTGCCATCGCCGGGCGAGCTTGCGATCCCGGGGCCGAGTCCCCGCGGCTATGCCGCGGCCCTTGATCCGGTCGGCAGGGCCCGCTGTGGGAGCGTGCTCGATGTAACGCAGCTGTCGCCTTCGGTGGGCGGAGTGGCGGCGGGGGCGGTCTCGAACCTCGACGACCTGAAGATCTGGGCGCAGGCGCTGGCCGCGGGGACCCTCCTGTCGAAAACATCGACGGATGCGCAGTGGGCGCCGGTTCTGCCGGGTGCCGGAGCCCTCTCCTGGCATCGACACGGCCTCGGGGTCGAGCGGTTCGGCCCGCTGCTCGGTCAGTCCGGGGAGATCCCCGGTTTCATTTCGGCGGCGATGGCCGACCCGGTCAGCGGACTCACGGTAGTGGTCGCCTTCAACAATTCGACCTCCGGCCGCGGGTTCGCCGAGGCGGTCGCCCGCCGACTTGCCGCGGTCGCCGGCGCTGCGCCCGCGTCCGGAGAGGTGCCGGCACCCCAGCTGAACCTGCCCTGGACCGAAAACCAAGTCGCCGGCGAAATCCGGGCTGTCGCCGTCTGCGGATCGCAGCAGCCGGACTAGAAGGGCTGCCGGGCCCAGCGAGACCCGGGAATTATCTTTGGCCCGCAGCCGGTCAGTGGTGGGAGTGCGGTGCGCCGGGCAGAACGGCGGGGCCCGAGTGACCGGGGGACCCGTGCGGGACCGCCTGCGTGCCGGCATCCGTCGCGGCCAGGGCCGGAGTGGTCAGGCCGGAAACCAGCAGGCCGCCGAGCGTCAGCGCGGCCAGGAAACGCCAGCCCTGCGGTGCGGGTTCGGTCGCCCCGGTCACCCCGGCAGGAGTGTCGAATGCCGCCGCCCGGCATCTGGCACGCCGCCGGGTGAGGGCAAGGGAGACGGCCACGAACACGCCGAACAGGGTGGCGATGGACATCGGGAAGACCGGCAGCACTGTGGCGTCGGCTGGCACCGCCGAGGTGCTGCGGAGCGCCACCATTGCAGCCCAAACGACGCCCGGGAGAAGGGCGGCGACGAGGGCCTGGTTCGGCCAAAGATGCCTTCCTCGCACGAGCGTCGCCACACCCCAGCAGAGCTCGGCGACGCCGAGCCCGACGAAGGTGACGGCGAGCAGGGCTGGAGCGCCGGCGCCCACGGCCAGGTGAATAATCCCTGCCCCGAGGGCGGCGAAAGCGATCCAGAGGCGCGTGATCTGCGTCATGGGATTCCTGTCCGCGGTGTGGGTGGCGCGCGTGGGCTAGACGGTGACCGTGCGCGGTACGGTCTTGTCGGCTGCGAGACCGGCTCCAAGCAGCACGATGGCGCTGGTCAGATGCAGGAAGTGGTCGGCCGTGTTGAGGGCGAGGATGTTGAGCGCGGTGTCGGCGATGAAGAAACCGACAATTCCGAGGAGCAGGTACACCGCACCGACCGTGGTGTTGACGGCCTTCGCGGCGGGGGCCGTGGCTAGACCGGCGATCAACAGTGCTGCGCCGATCAGGAGGTGGGCCGTGTTGTGGAGAGGGTTGACCGCGAAGATGCCGAGAAGCAGGCCGCCATCGGTGGCGAAGAAGTCGACGCCGCCGGTCACGAAGAAGCCGAGCACGCCGACCAGAACGTAGACGGCACCGAAAACAGTGGCAATGATGCGGTTGGGGGATGTACGCATGAGAAGACCTCCAGTAGATGTCACGGTGCATCCGTGCTCGCCCATTGTTCGGAATCAACGACGGTTCGGTTTGGCCGGGCACCGGTGCGTAGCCGTGACCGCCGGATAGGATCACCGGATGGGAATCAGCGCGGATACAAAAGATTGGACCTGGGTGCTGGAGCGCCCCTGCCCGGAGTGCGGTTTCTCCGCCGCCGACGTCGATTTCGCGCACATTCCGCGGCTGGTGCGCGAGAACGCGGCCCGCTGGCAGCCGGTGCTGCAGCGAACGGATGTCGCGTCGCGCCCCGACGAGCAGACCTGGTCTGCCCTGGAATACGCGGCCCATGTTCGCGACGTGTTCCGCATCTTCGACGAGCGTCTCACCCTCATGCTCGCCGAGGACGACCCGGCTTTCCCGAACTGGGACCAGGACGCCACCGCGGTGATGGAGCGCTATAACGAGCAGGAGCCGGCGGTCGTGGCCCGCGAACTCGCCGAGGCCGCGGCATCCGTCGCAGGCTCCTTCGCCGCCGTTTCGCCCGCAGACCAGGGCCGAACCGGTCGCCGCAGCGACGGTGCCCGGTTCACCGTCACCACGATGGGGCAATATTTCGTGCACGATCCGGTGCACCACCTGCACGACGTCGCCGGCGACTGACGCCACCGGCACGCAGAATACCGGCAATCGGTTGTCAGCAGGCACAAGTCAACAAAAAAAAGCACGAACGAACCGGCGCACCCCCTAATAGTGCGCCCGTTCGTTCGCGCTTGTCGCGCTGCCGTGACTTAGGCCCGGCGACGACGCCCCGTGAGAGCGCCGTAGATCACGAGAACGATGACGGAGCCGGCGATGGCGAGAAGCCAGGTCGAGATGTCGAAGAAGTTCTCGAGACCGGTGCCGAAGATGACCGAGCCGAGGAAACCACCGAGGAACGCGCCGAGCACGCCGAGGATGAGGGTGATGACCCAGCCGCCGCCCTGGTTGCCCGGCAGGATTGCCTTGGCGATTGCGCCGGCGATGAGTCCGAGAATAAGGAATCCGATGAAGCCCATAATTTGTCCTTGCGTCTTTCTGTTGTTTGCGAACTGATGAGGGTAAGTTCTGGTCAAGTGGAGAAAAGAGCCGGACTAGTCCGGGGTGTCTGCCTCGTCGACGTCCGCGACCGTGTCATCTGACGCCTGGTGCACGTCCTTGACGGTCACATCGACCGAGGTGACCTGCATGCCGACGATTGTCTCGATCGCCGTCTCGACCGCGTTGCGCACTGCGCCCGCGACCTTCTGCAGTTCATGCGGGTACTCGACGACGATGGAGATCGCGATGGATGCCGCGGCGCCCTCGGTGGTGACGCTCACCCCGGGGGAGAGGTCGGCGACGCTGAGGGCTTCCCGGATGGCGCCGAGAGCCCTGGCCGCGCTTCCGCCGAGCGCGTGAACGCCCGGCACCTCGCGTGCGGCGATGCCGGCTACCTTCGCGACGACGCCATCGGCGATGACAGTCGTCCCTGGTCCGGTTGAAGGGACGGCTGGTCGTGCGGAGGTCGTCTGTTCAACGATGGCGTGCTCCAATCTGTCGCGGCGCGTGGCACGAGCCGGGCGACACTAGTATGACGTGGGTCGACGGGAATTCGTCACGCTAGCGCCGAAAGAAAGTTTTTGCGGGGCAGTCCCGAAGGTCGGTTCTCAGGCCGAAACCGCGAACACGACGGTCGTCGTGTGGCTCTGGCCAGCGTCCAGACGTACCTGGTCCCGGCGCACGTTCGCGGTTTCCACGCAGACCATGCCGGGCCACTCGTCGTCGCCGAAGTCGCTCATCCGGGCGGCCTTGTCGGCCCAGGGGTTCCAGACCACGGTGCTGTCGGATCCGTCGGATTCGATCGTGACGGTGCGGCCGTCCGGGTCGGCGACGGTGGCGCTGCCGCGGCTGCCCAGATAGAGGCGGTCCGTCTCGGTGCCGAAGCCCAGGGGGTTGTTCTCCGCGGGCTCGGTCAGAGCGGTCAGCTGGTTCAGGAACGCGGTGCCCTGCAGCCCCGAGACCGTCGTGCCGCGCACATCGCTCACTCGCAGATAGGTGTGCAGCGCTTCTTCGTAGCTGAGCGCATCCGTCTCCCGGTTGGTCACCCGGAGGGCGAGGGTCAGGCGGGCGCCGACGGTGACCGTGTAGCGGGCCTCGAAGCGGTGGGGCCAAGCCGAGGTGCGTGTGGCGGGAGTGTCGGTGAGGCTGAAGGTGAGCACGACGTCGTCGTCGGATTCGTGGGCATCCACGAGCTCCCACTCGATCAGGCGGGCGAAACCGTGCGACGGCGCGGCCGGGTCGAGCGCGTTCGCACCGAACCAGGGGAAGCAGATCGGCACGCCGCCGCGGATCGCGGCGGTGGCCTCGAACCGGCTCAGGTCGCTCAGGAAAAGCACTGGCCGGCCGCCGGCCGGGGTGAAGTCGGTGACGTGCGCGCCGTGCAGGTAGATCTCGGCGGAGCCGGCGCGACCGACCACTCTCACCACGGTGAGACCACCGCGGCCCTCTCCGATTCGAACGGATGCGGGCAGAGACCTGGGTGCAGCGCTTACGGAGGACATGAGCCCATTTTCGCGCTTCCCGCGACCGAGCGCCTAATGCCGATCGACGCCCCGCTGGGCAGGGTCACTGAAATCGCCTTCGACCCGAACCACTAGGCGCCATGGATGCGCAGGGGGAGTAACCGCAGCGGCTGACGTGACTCCTCGAGTCGCGTCGGCCGCTGTGTCAGCCGGTCAGGCCCCCGCCCAGAGGCGGTCAATCGCGCAGGTACTGCTCCAGGCACGGCACCTTCAGCAGGGCCAGTGCGCGCTTCTCGATCTGGCGCACCCGTTCCCGGGTCACGCCCTGAACGACGGCGATCTGGTCCAGCGTTTGGGGCGCGCCCCCGTCGAGACCGAACCGGGACATCAGGATCGACCGCTCCCGCGGCGGCAGGGCACTCATGTAGAAAACGATGTCCGAAGCCCGCATGGTGAGCACGGCGTGCTCCTCGGGCTGGGGCAGGTCGTCGTCGATGATCAGCTCGGAGATGTCGCCGAGACCGTCGCCCACCGGCGACTGCAGGGACATCGGCTCGTTGTCATAGCGCAGCAGGCGCATCACGTCGGCCGGCAGGATCTGCGAGGCCTCGGAGAGCTCCGCCACGGTGGGTTCGCGGTCGAGGGTGCTGGTGAGGTCTCGGCGGATGCGCTTGATCTTGTTGAGCTTCTCCGCGGTGTGCACGGGGATGCGGATCATGCGGGATTTGTCNTGAAGTCGTATTTTTCGACGGCGCGGACGAGGCCGATGTTGCCGTCCTGCACGAGGTCCATGATGGGCATTCCGCGTCCGGAGTAGTGCTTGGCGATGCTGACCACCAGGCGCAGATTCGCTTCGATGAAGTGGTTCTTCGCGCGGCGGCCGTCATGGGCAAGCCAGGCCAGCTCGCGGAGGAGAGAGGGTTCAATTTCGCCCTGCTCGCTGCGTTGCTCGGCGAACAGGCCGACTTCGATGCGTCTGGCCAGGTCGACCTCGTCCTCGGCGGTGAGGAGCGAAACGCTGCCGATTTTTCTCAGGTAGTCGCCGAACGCGTCCGTCGCTGCACGGTTATACGTGGCAACGGATGATGCATGTGCGGTAATGGTCATGGGTTCCTCCAGTTCGGGCTGGAACATCAGTACATATCCTGGGCGGGACTGCGTCGAGGGCCTTGACTCGGCCGGGAAGAAACCGAATAATGCTCGAGAACTGAATCAACCGTGCAGGGCGACATAGGTGATCAGGTCTCGCACCGTTGTGACAACCGCGTAGTCGCGCTCGGGGATGTCAACGCCTGTCGCCTCGTGGATCGTCTCGATCAGCCGCAAGAAGTCCAGCGGGTCGAGTTCCAGATCCTGGCGCAATCGCGCGCCCTCGTCGAGATCGTCGGTGTCGACATCCGGCGCCACCTGGTGGATGGCCGCATACACGGCCGCTCGGGCCTCCTGTTCGGTCTGTTCGGTCATAGCTCCTCCGGGTTCTGCAACAGTTCGTCGATCCGGGCGAGGAATCGCCCGCCGCGCAGTCCGTCACTGACGCGGTGGTCGGCGGCCAGGGTGGCCGTGATGGCGGGACGCGCGCCGAGCAGGCCGTTCCGGGCCCACGGCTCCTCCCGCACCCGGCCGAAACCCACCAGGGCGACCTGTGGCGGGTAGATCGCGCCGAAGACGCTCTCGACGCCGAGATCACCGAGATTGGTGACGGTCAGGGTCGGGTCGGCCATCTCCGCGCGCTGCAGCCGACCGCCGCGCGCCCGGCTCACCAGGTCCCGCAGCTGTTTCATCAGCACCTCCAGCGGCAGGGTTCCGCGTCGTGCGGCGCGGGGGCAACCAGGCCGCCCCGGCGCAGTGCCACGGCTACGCCCAGGTGCACTGCGGCGCTCGGTTGGAAGGAACCCTCGGTGAAGAAGCCGTTGACCTCGGGGACGTCCCTGGCGGCCAGCGCGGAGGCCTTCAGGAGCAGGGCGGCCGGCACGAGCCGCTCAGCGATCGGGCGGGCGGAGTTGTACTGCTCCATCCGCGCCAGTGCCGCCCGCAAATCCAGGGTGGTGCTCAGGTAGTAGTGCGGGATGGTCTTCTTCGAGCGCGCCATCAGCGACCCGATGGCGCGGAGCAGGCCCGCGGCCCGCTCGGCAGCGTCCGTTGGAGCGGCGGTTGGCCCGGCGGTTGGTGCGACCACTGGTGCGGCGGCCGGCTCTGCGACGGGTGGCGCGGTGGTGACGCTGCGCACGTCGGCCTCGGTGACGGCGCCCCCGGCGCCGGTGCCCGGCACGACTGCCAGGTCCACGCCGAGACTCTCGGCGACGCGCCGCGCGAGCGGGGAGGACCGCACCCGGCGGACCGTCAGCGGGGTTGCTGCCGGGGCAGACGGTTGTTCGGCAGGCGGCCGGTGCCGGGCAGGCGGTTGTTCGGCGGTCGACAGCGCGGTTGCGGCCTGCTCCACGTTGGCCCGGGTGAGGGCGCCGTGCTTCCCGGTTCCGTGCAACGCGTCGGTGTCGACGCCGAGCCGGTGTGCAAGCTGGCGCACAGGGGGAGACACGAAGCCCGGCACCGGGACCGCCCGGGCGAGCGCCGGGGCCGGCGCGGACGTGGTCGGCACCGTGGGCTCGACCTCGGCCGCCGGGGTCTGGGTGATCCGGGCGAGTGGTGCGCCGACCGGAACGGTCGTGCCGACCTCGACGAGCAGCTCGGCGACCACGCCCTCCTCGAATGACTCCACGTCGATGTCCGCCTTCTCGGTGTCGACGACGGCGACCATGTCGCCGCGATGCACGTAGTCGCCCGGCTTGACCAGCCACTCCACCACCCGGCCCTGCTCCATGTCCGCGCCGAGCGCCGGCATCCGGAACTCACCCACGGGTGCCCACCGCCTCCCGGGCGGCGGCGATGACGCGTGCGGCCGATGGCGGGGCGGCCTGCTCCAGGTGCCGGGCGTAGGGCAGCGGCACCTCGGCGCTGCAGACCCGGCCGACCGGAGAATCCAGGTCGAAGAAGGCTGTTTCGGTGATGCGGGCGCTGATCTCGGCCGAGATGCTGCCGCTGCGCCAGCCTTCGTCGATCACGACCGCGGTGTCGATGTCGACCGCGCCGGCGTCATCGTCGAGCTCGCCGGCAGTGTTGTAGAGCGAACCATGCTCGAAGATCAGCACCGGGTCAGGGTCTTGCAGGGCGCTCCACAGCATCCCGCGGGCGTCGGCCAGGGACGACGGGGTGAGGATACGCAGGCCCGGGATGTGTGCGTACCAGCCCTCGAGGCCGTGCGAGTGTTGGGCGGCCAGCTGGCGCCCGGCGCCGGTGGTCATGCGGATCACCACGGGCACACTGAACTGCCCGCCCGACATGTAGGACAGGGTCGCCGCGTTGTTCATGATCTGGCCGAGGGTGAGCAGACTGAAGTTGACGGTCATGATCTCGACGATCGGGCGCATCCCGCCCTGGGCCGCGCCGATCCCGGCCCCCACGAACCCGGTTTCCGAGAGCGGGGCGTCCCGGATGCGTTCGGGCCCGAATTCCTCGAGCAGACCCAGGCTCACCGCGAAGCAGCCGCCGTAGGCCCCGACGTCTTCCCCCGTCATGAACACCCGGTCATCGCGCGCCATCGCCTCCCGGATGGCCGCCCGCATGGCCTCGCGATAGGTGGTTTTCATCTCGGCATCCGTTTCATGATCGTTCCTGCTCGGTGACGTCTCTCTCGGTATACACGTGGCGGGTGAGGTTTTCGACCGGTTCCGCGGTGCCTGCCTCGGCGAAGTCGACGGCGGCCTGCACCTCGGTGTCCACGGATGCCTGCAGGTCGGCCCACATGCGCTCGGGGAGCTCGCCGGCGGCCTCCAGCGCGGCGCGCAGCAGGTCGATCGGGTTGCGCTCCAGCCACTGGGCCACCTCGGCCTTCTCGCGGTAGCGCTCGGGGTCGTACATCGAGTGCGCCCGGAAGCGGTACGTGCGGAGCTCGAGGAAGTGCGGTCCGGCGCCGGCTCTCACGGCGGCGACGGCGCGCCGAGTGGCTTCCTCGACGGCGCCCTCGCCGAAGAAGCAGGCGGTGACGCGGGAACGGCCCGCCATCTTGTCGGCCAGAGCCAGACCGATGGCGAGAGGAAGACCGCCGGCGACGATGGCGTTGCCCCCGAAGAACCGGGTGGCCGCGTCGAAAAGGTGCATGGACCCGCCGCGGCCCCGGCAGCATCCCTGTTCGAATCCGTACATCTAGGCCAGGATTGCGCCGGCGGCGACCCCCGCAGCAGCGCGTGGCCGTGTTCGCGGTTGGTCGCCACGACGGCGTCCTCCGGTTCGAGCGTCACCAGAACGCCGGCTGCCACCGCCTCCTCGCCGATGCAGACGTGCATGAACCCGCGGATCTTCGCGGCGCTGTACAGCTCGAGGCACTTCTCCTCGAACCGCCGCACCCGCACCATCTGGTGCAGCAGGCCGCGGGCGTGCTCCGGGTTCGCCGTGATGCGGCCCGCACACCTCTCGGCACGCTCCGCCCGTTCCGCGCACATCGGGGCACCTCAACGGTGGACGTGTCGCCTTCGGGCAGACCCAGTTCGAGGGCCTTGAGTAGCCGGCGCAGAATCTTGCCGCTGCGGGTCTTGGGAAGTGAGGTGATGAAGTCCAGTTCCCGCGGCGCCACGGCCGGGCCGAGGCGCTTGCGGACGAAGCCGATGATGTCCAGGCGCAGCGCCTCGCTGGGCTCCCACCCTGTCTTTAGTTCCACGAAGGCCTTGACCACCTCGCCGGCAACCGGATCCGGATGCCGATCACGCCGGCCTCCGCCACCGCCTCGTGCTCCATCAGCGAGCTCTCCACCTCGAAGGGCCCGATCAGGTGCCCGGACGACTTGATGACGTCGTCTCCGCGGCCGACAAACCAGTAGTACCCGTCGGAATCCCGCCGGGCGAGGTCGCCGGTGAGGTACTAGCCGCCGACGAAAGTTCGTCGGTAACGTTCCTCCTCGCCCAGATACCCGCGGAACATCGACGCCCAGCCGGGCCGCAGTGCCAGCTCGCCCAGGGCATCCGGTTCGGTCACCAGCGCTGCCTCGACGCCGGGCAAAGGCCGCCCCAACGAGCCGGGGCGGATGGGCGTGGCCGCGTAGTTCGCGATCATGATCCCGCCGGTCTCGGTCTGCCACCAGTTGTCGTGCACGGGTTGCCCGAACGTCTCCTGGCCCCACACCACGACCTCCGGGTTGAGCGGCTCACCCACGCTGGCCACGAACCTCAGCGCGGACAGGTCGTGGCCGGCGGCCCGGTCTGAGCCGGCTTTCATAAGCATTCGCAGGGCGGTCGGCGCCGTGTACCAGACGGTCACGCGCTGCTCGGCGAGCACCCGGTACCACCGGTCCGCGTCCAGCTCCTCCTCGTCGACGATGGCGGCCACGCCGTGCACCAGCGGAGCGATGATGCCGTAGGAGGTGCCCGTGACCCAGCCGGGGTCGGCGGTGCACCAGTAGACATCACCGGGGTGCAGGTCGAGGGCGAACCGGCCGGTCGCGTAGTGCGCGGTCACGGCGTCGTGCACGTGGATGGCACCCTTCGGGCTGCCGGTGATGCCGCTCGTGAAGTGCAGCAGAGCCATGTCCTCGCCCTGGGTGGCGGCGATCTCGCCGTAGGGCGGGGCCTCCCGCAGCAGGGCCGCCAGATCGAGCGTGCCCGGGTCCGGATGGCCGTCGGCGTCGACCAGCAACACGTGCCGCAGGTCCGGCAGCTGGACCCGGATCGGCGCCACCTTCTTGCGGTACAGCGCCCGCGTTGTGACCAGGGCCCGGCCGCCGCCCAGCTGGAGCCGTTGGCGTACCGGCTCCGGCCCGAAGGCGGAGAACAGCGGGCAGAAGACGCTGGCATTCTTGAACGTGCCGAGCACCGCGACGTAGAGCGCGGGAACGCGGCCGAGGAGGGAGAAGACCCGGTCGCCCCGCCCGATGCCGAGGCCCGGCAGCACGCTGGCGAAGCGGCCGGTCTGCTCGGCGAGCTCTGCATAGCTCAGGGAGTGGGTCGTGCCGTCGCCGCGCACGAAGCGCAGGGCCTCGTGAGCGGCCCTGGCACCGGCGGCATGCCGGTCAACCGCCTCGTAGGCGATGTTGAGCCCCCGATTGCCGGGCAGCCCCGAAAGAGCGTGGCGGGCCTCGTCCCAGGTGAAGGTGGCGCAGGTCTCGTCATAGTCGACGAGGTTGGGCGGCACCGTGAGGGCGCGAACATTCTTGGGGATGGTGGGCCAGCGTGTCGAGGCTTCGGTTCCTGCCGTCATGCAGCCCATGAGACCCCCGCGGGCGCGTGGGGCATAGGGTATCGCCATGGCCTCCTTTGAGCGGATTGTCGACGAGGGCGTTCTCATCGGGCTCTCCGCGGTGCGCATGGCCGTGAAGAACCACATCATCGTGGGGGCGCTGCGCGAGCACCGCGACTTCGCCGATGCCGATTACACCGCGGCCGTCCGCTCCGAATTGGTCCGGCTGGCGACGCAGAACGAGGAAGATGCCGAGCGTGTCGGCCGGCAGCGGAAAGTCCTGGGCCGGCAGCGGAGCGCGTTCGAGATCACCGACGATGACAGGCTCCACGTGCGCCACCTGGCCTTGCGACGGCGTGTGCACCTGAAGCTCGCCGGTGCCCTACGGGCCGTGGCCGTCGACGACGAGCAGGTCGCCGACCTGCTTGAGCGGGCCCGCACGGACGCCAGCGAGGAAATCGGCGCCGCGCTCGCCGCCCGGCTGGTCGAACAGGTTGTCGACCGCCGGGAGCCCGACTACGCGCAGCGGCGGGCGGAACGGGTGCGGACTCTGGTGAACACCGATCTGGCGGCGCTGATGTCGAACCGTCGGGCAGCGCTGGATTCCGGACGCTGACGGTCCCCTTAGCGGGCGGTTCGTGGCTGGACCTTCTTCACCACGCTGGACTTCAGCCGCATTGAGCCGAATCCGTCCACCTTGCAGTCGATGTCGTGGTCGCCCACGCCATCCAGCAGACGGATACCCCGCACCTTCGTGCCCACCGTGATGGCGGTCGCGCTGCCCTCGTGCGTGGGTTAGGCCCGGCCGAGCCGACACATGTGGCCAACTCAGGACATCCGTCAGCCAAGTCCATCGGCCGCCACGGACCAGTGCGGAACCGGGGCGGATGTTCGGCCCGGCCGGACGGATCTCCTGAATTGGCCACAACGCGCGCCGGATGAGCGGCAGCGCGTGCGCGCTTCGCACCTCCATCAGCCGCTCCACCCCGTATCCCGGACGAATTCGACGGAGAGATTTTGCCCAAAAATGGCCGTAAATCCTGAGAAGAAGCCGACTTGCACCAGAATCTCCGTCGAATTGGCTGGACGCCGGGCAGGGAGTCCCTGTGATGAGCAGCATTCACTCGGTGCGCTGAGCTGTGATCTTTCGAGAGCGACACAACCAATCGATTCGGATCGCTCGGCTACTGGTGCATTTCGGTCTTCTGGATCTGCCACTCGAGGTCGTCGGGGGACAGGTTGGCGTTCTTGAAGGCATCCGTCAGCGGCAGCTGCAAACGCAGGTCGGTGCCGAGGCACAGGGCAGCGGTGCCGGAGCGCAGCTTGAAGTCGAGCACGTGGCCGCCGGCCGTGCGGTCGTCGGTCAGGAAATGCGTGTGGCAGCCGGGCACGCCGATCCCCTGCTCGTAGAGCGGGGTGCGGAAGCCAGCCACGACGCCCGAGACGTCGTGCAACTCAATGATCGCGTCCTCGTCGGTTGCCTCCACCATGGGGCGGTAGGGCTTCTCCTGCTTGACGACCGTGCGCATCCGGATCCACTCGAAGTCGCCGTCGATGCGCAGGGCGTACATGTAGTTCTGCGACGCCGTCAGCTTGTCGATGAACGTCGACGCCTCCGCGCGCACGATGTTCTGCGGCAATTGGCTCTCGATATGAGGCACGAAATTCGTGACGACGGCGTAGGGCGTGTGCGCGCCCAGGTCGGCCTTCGACACCCCGCCGTCGGCCCGCAGCTGGTAGCAGGTGCCGTCGATGATCAGCATTTCACCGTCCAGTCCGTTGAACGTGCCGAGTCCGAAACTGCCGCGGCCGAGCAGGTCGCGCACGGTCATCTCGTCTTCGTAGACGCCGTCGAGCAGCGCGCTCATCAGGCTCGTCTGGAAAATTTCGTGTCGGGTGACAGTGAATTTGCTCATTGCAGCACATCGCTTTCCAGATCGGCCATCAGGTCATCTCTATTGTTGCGGTAGTCGACGTGCACGTCGATGATGCTCGGGCCGGGTTCGGCCAGGGCCTGCGCCAGGATGCCGGCGAAGTCGTCGAGGTGCGTCACCCGGTGGCCGTGGGCGCCGAACGATTCGGCATAGGCGACGGCGTCGTAATCGCCCAGCTGCACGCCGGAGGTGCGCCCGTATTTGCCCATCTGCTGGAACGCCACCATGTCGTAGGTGCCGTCGTTGAAGATGATGTGGGTGAACGTCGAGCCGAGCCGCACGGCCGTCTCCAGCTCCATGGCGGAGTAGAGAAAACCGCCGTCGCCCGACACGGACACGACTGGTGTGCCCGGGCGCACCAGGGTCGCGGCGATCGCCCAGGGCAGGGCCACGCCCAGGGTCTGCTGGCCGTTCGAGAACAGCAGGGTGCGCGGGTGGTAGGTGCGGAAG
The DNA here is from genome assembly GCF_002929655.1 of Cryobacterium sp. M23. Lineage (NCBI taxonomy): Bacteria > Bacillati > Actinomycetota > Actinomycetes > Micrococcales > Microbacteriaceae > Cryobacterium > Cryobacterium sp. M23. Next base: position 15,055 of record NZ_PJJV01000056.1, on the reverse strand, counting down.
TGCCGGGCCATGTAGATGTAGTGGGAGCCCACGTCGCAGAGCACCGTCGTGTCATCCGGGAGCAGTTCGCGCATCATCAGGGTGAGGTCGGCCGGGTGCACGCCCTCGGACTCGTCCCGGCGACCGGTGGGCTGGTCGGCGTGCGCGAGGCGGGCGCGCTGCTCGGCGACCTCGGCCGCGGCGGCGACCGGCATCGACAGCCCGTTGATCTGGCGGGCGAGGGCGTCGAGGGTCTCGGCGACGTCGCCGCGCAGTTCGAGCGTGGGGCGGTAGTAGTCGTCGAGGTCGGCGGAGAGTTCGTCGAGGTGGATGATCACGCGCAGGTGGTCTTTGTTCCACTTCGACGGTTCGTACTCGACGAAGTCGTAGCCGACGGTCAGGATCACGTCGGCCTTGTGCAGAAGGATGTCCCCGGGCTGGTTGCGGAACAGGCCCACGCGTCCGAGGTAGTGCTCTTCGAGCTCGTGCGAGATGACTCCCGCGGCCTGGAACGTCTCGACGACGGGCAGTCCGGCGACGCCCAGCAGGCGGTGCAGCGCCGCGACGGCCTGGTCCGAGCCGGACCGCGCGCCGGCGAGGATGACCGGGAACTGCGCATCCTTCAGCAGGGCGGCAGCGCGCTGCACGCTCTTGGAGGGTGCGGCGCCCAGCTGCGGCACCCAGTGCGGATGCGTCATCGACACGGTCGTCGAGTCCGTGAGCACGTCGTAGGGGAGAACAACCGCGGCGGCGCCCTTGGGCTCCTGGGTTGCCTCGCGGAACGCGTTCGCGATTGCTTCCGGCACGTTGTCGGCGACACTCACCTCGCCGGCGGACTTGGTCACGGCGGACAGCATGCCCACGGCATCCATTGTCTGGTGGGTACGCTTCAACCGGTCTGCGCGCGGAACCGCGCCGCAGAGGGCGACCACCGGGTCGCCTTCGGTCGTCGCCGTCAGCAGGCCCGTCGCGAGGTTGGAGGTGCCTGGGCCGCTCGTCACCAGGACGACGCCCGGCTGGCCGCTCAGACGCCCGACGGCCGCGGCCATGAAGGCCGCATTCTGCTCGTGACGCACCACGATCACCTCGGGTCCGTCGTCGATGAGAGCGTCATAGACCGGGTCGATCTTGGCGCCGGGAACGCCGAAGACCCACTGCACGCCGTAGGCCTTCAGGCATTCCACCACGCGTTCGGCGGAGCGGGTGGACGGAGCGGGGGTGTCGGCGTCAGAGCGCACGAGCGTGGTCTCGGTTGTGTCGTCGTCGCTCTGGAGCGATGAAGTAGTGGTCATTGTGATGCCTCCCGGATCGCCGTTCAGAATCGGTCTCCCCTCCATCGTCGCTGCTCATTCAATAAGAAGCAACGCCGAGTAGCGATGCAAACGATCTGAAAATGAGATGCTTAGGCCCATGGAATTGAGACAGCTCGAATTCTTCAGCGCCGTCGCCGGTGAGTTGAGCTTCACGCGCGCCGGGGACCGGCTCACCATCGCCCAGTCAGCCGTCTCGGCCGGCATTCGATCGCTCGAAAGCGAATTGGGCGTCGAACTGTTCGATCGCAGCCGCCGCCAGATCAGGCTCACTACGACTGGCGAACTGCTGCTTCCGAAGGTGCGCGACGCCCTCGACGCCGTGAACGAGGTGCGCGACGCCGCCCAGGACGCCACCCGCGCCGTCACCGGGTCCATCGTGATCGGGCTGATGACCTCGGTCACGCTCGTCAATGTGCCTCGGCTGCTCGGTCTCTTCCGCGCCGGCCATCCGGGCGTCGGCGTGCGGCTGCGCGCGGCCCGGCGGGGGTCGGCCGGGCTGGTCGACGAGCTCGTCTCGGGCGAACTGGACCTGGCCTTCCTCGCCCTCAGCGGCCCGGCGCCGACGGCGCTCTTGGCCGTGCCGATCGCTTCGTCGCCGATGGTGCTGGTGGTGCCGAAAGGCCACCGGCTCGCCTCCGCGTCGGCCGTGGGCCTGGGCGACCTCGTGCCGGAGGAGTTCATCGATCTGCCGCCCGGCTACGCCAGCCGTCAGATCGTGGACGATGCCTTCACCGCTGCCGGCCTCGAGCGGCGGGTGATGATCGAGGTCTCCGATATCGGAACGGCCGCCGAATACGTGACCAACGGCCTCGGAGTGGCCCTGTTGCCCGAATTCACCGCCCACGACGCGCTCGACGTGCACCGGCTTCCCGTGGCGAATCTGCCCGATTTCACGGTGTACCTGGCGGCCTCGCGCAAGCGGCGCGCGTCGGCTGCCGTGCGCGCGTTCGTGGAGCTCGCGCTCGCCGCCGACGAGGCGCGCGGCTGATGCGAGGCGGGGCCGACAGGGTGCGTCAGTTGCCCCCGCGCAGGGCGACGATCGGCTCGATATTCGACGCCTTCAGAGCGGGGTAGACCCCGGCGGCAAGGCCGACGACGGCCCCGAGCAGCGCCGACCCGGCTGCGAGCCAGGGGTCGACGACCGGCGCCCACTGCTGAATGGCCGACACGATCACCACCGCGAAGACCCCGAGTGCGGCTCCGATCAGGCCGCCGAGTAGGCCGATGACCACGGATTCGACCATGAACTGGCTCGAGATGTTGCGCTTGGTGGCGCCCAGGGCCCGGCGCAGCCCGATCTCGCCCACCCTTTCCATCACCGACAGCAGGGTGACGTTCGCGATCCCCAGTCCGCCCGCGACGAGGGCGAGCACGCCGAGAATCAGGAAGATGACGTTCACGTCGGCCTGCACGTTCTCGCGCAGGGCGGACCTAGCCGACGGGGCCTGTACCTCGAAGTTCTCCGCAGCGTTGGGGTCCAGGGCGATCGGAGCCTGTTCCGCGACCACTTTGCCGGCGCCGAGAGCGATCCGGATCTGCAGTTCATCCGGGCCGGTCAGGCCGAAGTCGGCGCGCGCGGTGCCCATCGGCACGACCACCGCGTCGAGCAGGTCGGAGCGTCGCTCCATCCCCTCGATGATGCCGATCACGGTATAGGAGGAGTCGCCGATGAAGATGGAGGGCTGGCTGTCGACGCGGTTGATGCCCAGGCGCTCAGCCGCGCGCGAACCGAGCACCGCCACCCGATCGGCCCTGGCATCGTGGCCGGTGTCGAAGTACCGGCCGGTCACGATGTTGCCGCGAACCGCGTCGAGCAGTCCGGGGGAGGTGGCCATCAGCGATGGGCCCAGGGTTGTCGGTTCCGACGGGTCGTTGACCGGCACCGCGGTGATGGTCACGGCATCGAGGGGCACCTCGCTGACGAGGCCGGCCAGCTCCACCCCGGCCAGGCGGCTGACCCGGTCCGGGGCATCCCAAGGCAATCGCCCGGTCGCGCGCTCCGAGCCGTTCATCCCGTCGGTGCTCCCCGGCTCGATCACGACCTGGGTAGCCGCGACCGCGTCGAATTGGCGGGCGATCTGGCTGGCCGCCGTCTGGGCGAATCCGATTGTCACCACCAGGGAGGCGATCCCGATCGTGGTCCCGAGCGTGGTCATGATCAGGCGGGTGGGGCGCGCCCCGATGCCATAGCCGGCCTCGACGATGAGGTCCTGCACCGAGAACCGGTCGGCGCGGGTGATGGCCGGCGCGTTCCCGCGGTCACCGTCGCTTACCGGGGCCGGAGCGCTGCTCGCTCGACGGCGGTTCGGCATCCGCAATTTCATGTCGTTTCGCTCACGCGGCCGTCGGTGATGCTGATGGTGCGCCCGGCGCGATCCGCCACGGCCCGGTCGTGGGTGATGACGATGAGCGTGAGGCCGTCGGCGTTCAGCTCCTCGAACAGGTCCATGACCTCCCCGGAGGTGGAGGCGTCGAGGTTGCCGGTCGGCTCGTCGGCCAACAGCAGCTGGGGCGAGGCCACCACGGCCCGCGCGACCGCGACCCGCTGGCGCTCGCCGCCGGAGAGAGTGCCGGGCAGGAAGTCGATCCGGTGGTCCAGGTGCACCCGGTGCAGGGCGGCGCGGGCCCGTCGTTCGCGGTCGGCGCGCGGAACTCCGCTGTAGATCGTGGCCAGCAGCACATTGTCGAGCACCGAGCGGTGCGGCATGAGGTGGAAGGCCTGGAACACGAAGCCGATCTTGCCGCCCCGCAGCGCCGCGCGTTCCGCCTCGCCGGCCAGACCCGTGAGCGCTCCGTCGAGGTAGTACTCGCCGACGCTCGGTCGGTCGAGCAGGCCGAGGATGTTGAGCATGGTCGACTTGCCCGACCCGCTCGGCCCGACGATCGAGAGGTAGTCCTGCTTCTCTACCCGCAGGTTGATTGATTTGAGCGCCTGGACCTCGGGCGGGCCGGGGAAGGAGCGGGTGACGTCGATGAGCTCCACGACGGCCGGTCGGCTCATCGCCCGACCACGACGAGGTCCCCTTCCTCGAGGGAACCGTCGGCCGCCTGCACCTCGACGAAACCGTCAGCCGCGAGCCCGGCGCTCACCTCGACCAGCACGGTCTTTTTTCCGGAGCCGGTCGACACCTCGACCCGGGATTCCCCGCCCGGGCCGGCGGTAAGCGCGGCCAACGGCACAGCGAGCACCTCCCCGTCGGTGGAGCTGACCGGGATGGTGACCCGCAGGTTGCTGCCCTGGATGCTCTGGAGCTGCCCGGGTGTGAGGTCGTCGGGCGTGAGCAGGATGGTGAAGCGTCCGCTCGCCGCATCCGTTCCCTCTTTAGCCTCGGCCACGGCGACGGATGTCACGGTGGCGCCGTGCTCGGAATCGTCCTGCATCGAGAGCACGGCGGCGTCGCCGACCTTCATGAGTTTGGCATCGCTCGCCGAGGCGGAGGCGCTGATCTGGATCGTGGCACCGGAGACCCGCATCACGGAGCCCGTGATCGAGGTGCCGCGGGATACGGTGACCTCGTCGACCCGGCGGGGGAGACCCGGCAGGTACAGGATTTCGCTGGCCGGCAGATAGGTCATGGTGGCCTCGTTCGCCGTGGCGAGCGCGTCACGCGCGCTCGTCGCCTGTTGTTCGGCGGACCGCAGGGCGGATGTCTCGGCCGTGGTGTCACGAGCCGCGAGCACCGAATCGCGCCGGGTTTTCGCGAGGGTGAGGGCGTCCGCGGCATCCGCGATCGCATCGGGTTCTCCGCCCGTCTTCGCCGCGGCGAGGGCGCGCTCGCTGCTGCGCACGAGGTTGTCCTGCTCAACCCGGTCCACGGCGGACGGGCCGGATCTCACCAGGGCGAGGGACTGCGCGGCCAGAGTCACGCCGTCCTCGGCCGAGCGTACCTGGTCCGTGGCGGACTGCACCGCCGCGGCGACGCCCTCCGGTGCCTCGGGGGACGGGTAGCCGATGCGTTCATACAGGGTCCGCACGCCGGTTGCCGTGTCGGCGTCGAACCGATTGGATGTCTCGTCCCCGGCTTCGATGCCCACCGCTTCAAGTCCCAGCTTCAGCTGGAGCACGTCCGGGCCCGCCACCCCAAGGCGCAGGGTGCGGTAGACCGGCAGATCGCCGGGAAGCACGATGACCGGCCGGCCGGCCACCTCGAGTGCGATCGCCGCTGCCTCGAGGGTCGCCCCGACATCCGGGACCTGGCCGGTGACGATCGCCGGACCGCCGAGGTCGCCGGTTTCGATGGTCACCTCTACCGAGTCCGCGTAGGTGGCGTCACCGCGGATCGTGATGTCGTTGCCGAGCACCTTCTTCTCCACCGGAACCGTGATCAGGCCGGGTTCGGGAGCCGTGGCGTTGTTCGCGGCATCCGCCGGCGACACGACGAACCGGCCGAGCACGAGCCCGGCCGCCAGAGCCACGACGGCGATGGCCGACACAACCCAGATTGTGCGATTCCCGTTCAGCAACCGTCCCCAGCCCTGGCTGCGCGTGGACACGCCCGCATCGGCAGCCTCGAGGTCACCGATCCCCGGCAGGTCACCGGCTCCCGGCACGTTCGGGCTGCCCTCTGCGAATCGTTCGGACACTACTCACCCTGCTTGTAGTCGGCGGAGAACGCCTCAAGCTCGGCCTTGTGGTCAGCCACGAACTGCTTTTCCAGCGCGAATTGCAGCTTGAGCATCGCGGCGGTGTAGTCGACCTTCTCGCTGCAGGTGAAGTCGGCGAGAGCGATCTCGATCTCGCCCTCGCGCACCTCGGCGAGGTCTTCGTCACTCGGGGCCTCGCCGGTCTCGTTGTTGTACAGGACGTTCGACAGTTCGCTCGCCGCGTTGATGGCGTCCTGCTTGGCGGAGAAGTCGGGGTTGCCCGAGTCCGCCATGCACGACGCCCATTCGGCGTCGAGCGCCTGAACGCCGGGATCCTTCGCCAGGTTCTCGTAGAGCTTGCTGATCGCGTCGAAGAGCGGCTTGTGGGCCTTATCCTCGTAGGGATTGTCGCCGTTGATTTCGTGCTGGGCTGCCCCCGAGCATCCGGCGTCTTCCCAGTTGTACTCCGACGAACCGTCTTCGTTCGTCATGTCTTCCGTCTGCGGCGGGCCGTAGAGCACTTCGTAGAACGCGCTCTGTTCGGTCTCCGAAAGCGAGGCGACGTAGTCCTGGTTGGGGTCGACGTAGGCTTCGGACTGCTCCTGCTGGGCCGCGATTTCCTCGGGGCTCTGGGTCATCCCATAGCCGTTGGCCGCGACCCACTCCTCGGTCTCACGTTCCTCCATGTCGGCGTCGTCGAACGACATGTTCTGCGACTGGTCGACGGGGATGTAGTCGAAGCCCTCCTCGGCCATGCAGGCCGCGGTTGCCTCTTCGGACTTCTTGGAGTCGGCGATCGCCTGCTCCTCGTCGTAGTCGCCATAGGCGGCGGACAGGTACTTATTGAGCGGGCTGTCCTCGTAGGTGAGCTCGCCGCCGGCCCCGGTTCCGCCGCCGGCATCCGACGCGCACCCGGTCAGGCCCAAGGCGGCGACGGCCATTGTCGCGATGAGTGCGGTCTGCAAACGACGATTCATTGTTCTCCCTTGACGCGGTGGTTGGGGAAAAAAATCGGCCCAAAAATCGCCCCGTCAAGCCCCCCGCGATAAACATACCGTTTCCGCGAAAAATAACTCATCATCGCGGCTTTTAAGTTATCGAGCGGTGAGGAGAGCCTCGACCGCCGGCGCCGTCTGATCGAGGTGACCCTGAACGTTACTGCGGACGTGAGACCGCCCGTTCGCTGCACGCAGCTGACCGAGCGAGTCCGAGATCGTCGGGCCTCAACGCCGGCACGAACGAATTCGACGGAGTTTTTGCCCGAAACGGCCCGGAAACCCGAAAAAATGGTCCCATATACGAGAATCTCCGTCGAATTGGTGCGACGACGGACCCGGCGCTCCGCCGCTGAGGAACAAAGACCACGCGGGCTGTCGGATCGGAGCTATCGGGAGCCATGCAACCCAACGGGTTGGGACTCACACAGTTAGCGGTCGAGCCCTGCCATGCGTTCCAGTGCGGCTCGCATGATCATCTGGGCCGGGTCACCGATCACGTGATTGTTCAGGTACAGGCTCTCCGCCCATGACAGAACTTCCGCTTTAGTGAGCCCCACGGCCGACCAGTCCACCCCTGCTTCCGCGCGCGCTGTCGGTTCCCCGGTTTTCGGGTTCAGCCACACCCGTGCGATCGGGATATCCGGATCTTCGTGCTCCGGATTCCAGAGGAGCGCGATCGGGTGGTCAGATCCGTCGAGGTGATCGTCGGCGATGTGGCCGGAGCCGAGCCAGGGGAGCATCAGCTGCTCGCCCTCCAACTCCACGTCGATGATTTCGAGCGGGACCGGCCCGTAATCGCGGGAGTACACCGGCAGCCCCACATGGTGCCATTCGGCGGCCTCATCCGCGTCTTCCAGCAGATCCGGGAGGCGCGGTGCGACGTGCAGCACGAAGCCGGTCGCCCAGTCGACGAGGGCCTGGGTGTCGGCGGCCGGCCACGGACTGTCATCGCTCGAAGACCCGTCCGCGTTGTGGAAGTGGTACTCGACTCCTTCTTCCAGGATGTCCAGGTGGAACTCTCCGTCGTCGAAGCCGAGGAAGATGCCGGCGACCTGCTCCTCGTCGTCCCAGTCCGCGTCGAATTCCGGGTGCCGGAAACGCGGGGGCAGCGGGGGGATGTCCAGGGGCAGCACGCCGAGGTCGAGCACCACCCGCAGCACGGTGTTCGGCATACGCAGTGTCGGGTCGGTCATGGTCTCGACGATACCGGAGGCCGCCGACGTGGGGCAGCACAGAGCCTCATCACAGAGCCGCATCACAGGACCGGGAAATATGGCAAGTGAGCGGATGACGGGAATCGAACCCGCGCTATCAGCTTGGGAATTAGATCCAAGCTCTGTCAGGATGCCCTAAGTTCCGCGTGTTTGCAACGAAGCTGAGGGTTTGTATTGAGCGCTGTTTAGCGCTGTGTGCCCCTATTTAGCACCCTTAGGGGCGCGCGAAGGGCACGGGATTTAACTGTGGTTAGCGAAGTACTTGTCCCGCGCTTGGTTCAGAGTGGACTGAAGATCTGTGTCGGAGTCAGCCGCGCCCCAGAACATCTGATGGTTCACCGCTCCCGACTTGTGGTCCACGAAGACGTCCCAGGGGACCTTGGTTCCCTTGGTGCCCGCGATGGCCCTGCCGAGCCCGGCCTGCTGGTCACGGCCCGGCCAGAAGTAGCTCTGGCCATCCTCGCTGTGGATGCCGACCGGCTCCCCAACCATTGTTTTCTGAATTAGGTACAGCATCAGAAGTCCTCCATTGCGATTTCTATGGCCGTCGCCTTGGCCTGTCCCATTGGCTTCAGGAGGTACCGGCCTTCAGCGGTCGTGAGGACCCACCCATCGTCCCGGATCTCGATGGCGGTGGGGATGAGAACGATGTCCTTGTTGGGAAGTGCCCAGCCGAGCAGGCCGATAACCGGCTCGTCCTTGACCTCGAAGTGCACGACCTCGAAGTGCTCTTTGCCCTCAGGGAGGACATACGCGGCACGGGCGGGGAATGCTTCGTCGAATCCATCCAGACTTACCTGCTTGGCCATAGTGTCGTCACCTCCGTGGTCTTCGTCTTCAAGTCAGCGCGGAAGATCATCCGCTCCTCACCGGGCGCGGTCCTAGCCCAGTGGCGAGACCGCGCGCTTCATCTCCTAGATCAACTCCACTCGGAGGAGACGTCCCAGAACTGACCGGGGGCCAGCTTGCGCTCCGACATTTCCTTGTGGAGGTCAGCGTAGAACTTCTCTACTGCGGCCTGTTCGGGCCCGGGGACCGGGTAGTCGGCGATGAACTCCTCGACAGTGGTCTTCTGTGCGATGGCGACCTGGATCCTATTCATCATGTCCACGGTGAGGAATCGACGTTCGCCGAATGCTTTCGGGTAGTCCTTTTTTGCCTTGTCGGCAGTGATCTCGTCTAGATCTACCCGACCCGAAAAGATATCGTCAGCGAGGTTGGGAGCCACATTGATCCAAGTGCTGGTGGTGTCATCCCACCGCTCCTGCCGATTGGTGGCCGGGACCCACCGAAACAGCCTGCCGATGTCCTCTTTGACGTAATAGTCGAAATTCATGAGCGCCCCCTGCTCTCATTTCCATTCTGGCGGGTTGGACGGCAATTGTCCTAGCAGGTAGTGCTTTGGAGGAGCTTGCGGGCGACTCGGGATCGTGTTGTGGAGTCTTCGTTGTGGGCATTTTGAATGCTGAGCACATCCGCTCGTAGGCACGGTGGTCGATCAAGCTTCAGCGGCGTAGCACTTGATATGAAACCAACTTCTTCTCCGCAGAATCCGCTGCTCCGCGACGTCCCTGAGGCGGCTGAATACCTGCACGTCAACATCCACTTTGTTCGACGCCTGGTGCGAGACCGTAAGATCCCGTTCGTCAAGCTCGGCCACCTCGTACGGTTCGACACCAGGGACCTCGATGCCTTCGTTGACGCGGGTCGACAGCCGGCAATCTCGGTCTAGGCCTGTCGATGGTCATCGCACCGCCAGAGGGCGGCACGCATCGGGTCCAGTTCGATCGATCCTCACTCTCTGTCCATCTCAATGACAGACCTAAAAGTGTTCTCCCTCTCACTGCAGAGCTTCAACAGTTCATCTTCGAGCACAGCGACATGAAAGCAATGAAGCACTGCAGCAAACGCAACCCTTGCAAGCGGAGGTTCTGTCCATGGTGCGCTCGCCGCGTCACGGCAAGCACCCGCCGCAGTGTCCAGCCGCTGGCGCTTACCTACAACCAGGCCATCGCCTGGACCAGTACAACCGAGAGCTTTGAAACCTTCGACGACGGCTGGGAAGCGCAGAGGACGGTCGCGACACAGTTTCTCTCCAACCGCTGGCTCACCAAGCGCACGAGCGCCTGGATGCGCGAAACGGAAATCACGCACTCTGCTGCCGGCTGGCACGTCCACACGCACTGGTTACTATTTCTGGAAACGAGCCGCCACGCGGAGGTTGCACTCCTCCTCAACGACGTGCCAAACCGCTGGTGCGATGCAGCCCGGCAGAAGGGCGTAGGAGCGTCCCTGCGGGGTCAGGACATCAAGGTGCACTCCGACGTACACGGCAGCGTCAAATACGCCACGAAGGGCATCATGACCGCCTCCAAGCGCGAAGGGCAGCAGACCCTCGCCGAGATCCTGGCTGAGTACCAGAAGGGCGACGCGGATGCAGCCGGCCTCTGGCTGGAGTTCGCGAAGTTCTTCGCACAGAAGAAGCGCCGAAACTGGCGCGCCACCGGTGGTGCCTTCCGTGGCCACGGTGGGAAGAGTTAGCTGAAGCTTCCGTCCCGCAGAGTTGGTGTGATCGAATTCTGAAGGATGCAGTCGGAGTGCTGGCTGCGGATTTAAACGGGGCTGTTGCTCGTTTTCAAAAAGGAATGTAATCCGAAGGCCAACGATTTGTGTAATCCGCTGATTACATTTGGCAATCCGGGGTTCAGAGTCGCTGGTTGCACGAACGAATCCTTGATGAGTACTGGCTAGGGCTCTGACCTCGCATGTAGAGGCACACCACGCGGGTGCGACCGTCCAACTGCTGGGGACGGCCCGTGGGCACCACTGTCCAAGCGCTGGACATGATTGGTTCAACCTCCTTGTCTACCACCTGGACAAACTTGACTCGATGGCGAGCGCCGAACATGCTCGGGTGCTGGGACCCAGCGATGTGTAGAGCAGCCCCAGGCCGGAGCTTCGCCTGTCGGCGGATTCGTGACGAGATCTTAGAGATTCTCAACGTGCCAGTTGCGCTGGGATCGCATCGCCCCTTTCGGGGACGATGCGGACTCGGAGCGCTACCACTACCGTCGCTGGAGTAGGCATTCGACAGACTCGAGGTTCAAGTGACGGATCAAGCACCAACCTTTCCCCCGGCCGGGTGGTATCCCGATTCGAATGTGGCGGGCCAGTCGAGATGGTGGAATGGACAGGTTTGGACGGAACACCTAGCGCCACTGGTCTCCGCCGATCCGGTCGTCCCAACGCCCCAGCATTATGTGACGGCCCCGATGGCCCCTGCCGTGCCGGCACCCACAGCTCTGGCGGTGCCGTCCAAGGCCGCACCTGCGTCGATCCTGGTAGGCGAAAAAGTGACACTGAACGGGCGCGGGTATAGCCCTTACAAGCCGGGGCGTGACCTCGCTGCGGGCAAGAACACGCTTGCCACCAACGGCCTTGTCTTTGGAATCATCTCGCTCTTGATCAATCCGTTTCTGCTCTTTGGGATTGGTGCCATTTTGTGGGGCAGCTTCGGGGTGGCACGTGCCAACAAGTGGGAGCGCGAAGGAAATGATCCCATCGGCCGTAGGCGTGCCATTTGGGGGATAGTGCTCGGGGGAGTGGGCACCATTTTCTCGATGGCTCTCAAAGGCTTCATGCTCTAGATTGCGGCTGCGCACCGGATCGTTTCTATTGGCGATTGGCTGGCGGTGGCCTACAGCGGAGCGACACAATATTCAACAGGACAGGGTGACAACCTCGTGAGCAACCTGCGCCTTCGATTTGTCCATCGTTCTTTCTAGCCGCCAGACATGCGGTCAGCGTCCAGCCACTAGACGCCCAAAAAGAGCGTTTTGCACGGTCTTCGACGTGGATGGTCTCCTGGAGGCAGAGAGTCGCACCGTCCGGTGTCTGGCTCCGACACCAGACCATAGAGCACGTCTTCTCAGTTCTCCTTCATGCAACGCCGACCGACTGGCGGGGCTAGCAATCCCCGACTCCCCTTGACTTGTTGCCTCTCACTAACGGTCGTTTATCTGCGACACAGTCCGAGACCTTCGTATGGGCAATAAGCGCGCGGATTGGTCTCTCAAAACTCGTCTCCATATTTAAGGGCGCTCGGGTGTTATGATAGACGAGTATTGATAATGAAGAGGAGCCACATGGTTGATGTTGGTTATGCACGGGTAAGCACTGCGGACCAGAGCCTCGCTCTTCAGGACAAGGCGTTCGCTGATGCGGGGATAGCGAAAGTGTTCAGAGACCACGGCGTCAGCGGAACACTCGCCTCGCGTCCAGAGCTGGACAAGGCGCTCGAATACGTGCGGGAGGGCGACGTGCTCGTCGTGTGGAAGCTAGATCGCCTGGGACGAAGTACCAAGAACGTCCTGGAGACAATCGACCAGCTCAAGGCGAACGGGGTAGGTTTTCGCAGCATCACCGAGGGTCTGGACACGACAGGTCCGATGGGGCAGGCCATGCTCACCGTTCTGGCTGCCTTCAATCAGTTGGAGCGCGATGTCATCATCGAGCGCACGCGCGCTGGTCTCGCAGCGGCCAAGGCGCAGGGGCGCGTTGGTGGACGACCAAAGGTAATGGACCTGAAGAAGACGAAGACCGCCAGGACGTTGTATGAGTCCGGCAATCACGCCGTAGCCGAGATAGCAACGATGCTCGGTGTCGGGACGGCGACGATTTACCGGTACCTCGCCACCCCCGCAATCGATTCGCCTACGGAGCCGAGCGCATAGGGCGGGCTGTTCCAGTGCTTTCTTCGTGAAAGAAGAATTTGTGATGCAGCAGGAGTATTTCAGCGACGACGTTGGCGAGTAGGGCACATATGGTGCGGACAGGAGTCCACCGATTTCTATGCCGAATGCTTCGGCGAGTTTGAACCAAGTTTCAACCGAGCCACGCGATTCGCCGGCCTCCCGTTGAACCAAACTTCTGCGCCAGCCCCCCCGACCGCTTGGCCAAACACATCTAGTGTCCACTTCCTCGTACGATGCAGACGAGCTAAGGCGAACCGCAACTCTTCGACTAGGCGGCCGCCGGGCGCGTCACCGTGTTAGTCCCTAACGCCGCGATGATGGTCGTGTGATCAACGTCGACGGCCTTACACATCTCCTCGAAGTGGGGGCCATCGGCGCGGCGCATGAAATCGAGCGCCGCCCTCAGCTCTGCCTCTACTGAAGGAAAGTCCAGGGCAGAGGTCGGGCGTGGTTCCTCCCGGTGAGACTGACCATGCATGAACTTGACTACTCGACGCGCAAGAACGCCGTCGATGGACGCCGCCTTCGTGATCAAATCGACTTTCTGTTGAAAGTTGCCGCCGCTCGGTGCCCGGAACGAGATGAAGCCTTCGAGAAGCCTTCGGGCCGCGTTGCCCAGGAGCGGAAGCGTTTCGTGATCGCCGTCTCGGACTGCCTCAGCCACTTTGAGAAACAAGTAGTGGTACTCGCTGGGATGCTGCAAAAGACTCGGAGGCAGCTTTCGCATTGAGCTGACGCGACTGTCACTGGTGGGGTTCACCGATGCGCGGATCTCCAGGATGGAAACTGCTGGGAACGCTCGTTCGTTCGAGTCGTTCTCCCGGATCTTCTTCTCTGAGCTTTTTCGAGCGTTCGCGCGCTGTCCGAGCTGAAGACGGAAGTACTCGTAATCGTGTGTGAGGACGATCACCTGGGCAAACAACTTGGTGCGTTCCTCGGCGAGAGCAAAGCCAGCGAAGAGTGACTCTTTGTCCATGCTTGACACGGGATCATCGATTACGACGATCGTCTGTGCGGGATCGACGCCTTCGCTCTCAAGCGAACGGAGGAAGTATGCGAATGCGATCGCGTTTCGCTCGCCCTCGCTCAGTCGCTTTGCGCCTTTTGATCCTCTCTCAACCAGATAGCCCTTTCCGTCCTCGGACACTGAGATTTTGAGGTGTCCGTGTCCGAAATGTTCGCGAAGATCTGCATCGATCGCGATCGCCATGCGGCCCGTGTCCTCCTGAGCTTGCTCAAGCTCGCCAGCGCGCGTCTGGAGAGATCTCTCGCGTCTGTCGAGAGTTAAAGCTGCTCGCTCGGAAAGCCTTATTCGACCCTCGCAGCGCCTGTAGGCAACCCCGTAGGCTGCACCGAAGTGCCCTTCTACAGCGGTCTGAGCTTCTTTCTTTCTCTCTGCTTGCTGGCTACATGCCGCATTGTTCCCATTGACCAATTGCAGGAGTTCGGAGGCATCGGGGTCGTGGAAGTCATCAGTGAGACGTTGTTCAGCACCAAGGGGTTTGAGTGGGTCGGCCAGTCTCGCTTCGATAAGGGTGATGGCAGTGTCAATCTGCGTTTGGAGTGCACTGCCCAGTTTTGCTAGCCGTTCCACTTCGATCTGGATTGCGTCCCGGTGGTTTACGAGAAGCGAGTGTGGCGACGGAAGCGTGTCGAGCCAAGCCCTGACGTCAGCGCGATTGTCCGTGAGGTACACGACTGCCTTCCGCAGTCGCTCCCTGAGCGCGTCTAGAGCTTCGCTGAAGTGTTGTGCATAAGCGCCCAGTGATTCAGCTGTAACAGTCCCTTGCTGACAGAATTTACAGACGTCGTCAGGCGCGTGAAACTGCATGCCAGTCTCAATCCAGTCTGCCAGGCTGCTATTTTCTGCGAGGCGAGGAATCGGCTGTGACTCCACAGTGATGCCCAACAGCTCATCGTTGATTGTCTCTTTGAGTCCCCTTGGCAGCTTCGGCCAGGTCTGAGGTACAGGTGTGGGATTCGCGAGCGGAGACTTGGCAATCGCAATTTCCTGAGTCAGCCTGGCTGGAGTCAAAACAACCGCGGACGAATCGTGAAGCAGAGCCTTGGCTAGGGTGACTTGGAACCTAGTCGGGTTGTAGCGCGCGGGATCGCTTTCGCTGAGTGCCGCGGGTCACGTCCCGCTGAGTGGTGGAATTTCTCAACACCATGCGGGTCAGTGATCCTAGTTTAGGCGGCGGCGAGTTCGGGGA
>NZ_PJJV01000055.1:0-57316 GCF_002929655.1 Cryobacterium sp. M23 | reverse complement strand
CGACGGCCGGCGTGGCCGCCGCCCTGGCCGGCCTCGGCGCGGCCGAGCTGACGGCCGCCCTGCTCGCCCCGGTGGGCAGCCCGATCTTCGCCGTCGGCGCGCTGGTCATCGACCGCGCCCCGGCCTGGTTGAAGGAACTCGTCATCGCCCTGTTCGGCACGGCCGACAAGGTCGTACTGGTGTTCTGCGTCGCGCTCGGTGCCGTGGTGCTGGCCGCCGCCGCCGGGGTGCTGGAGTTCCGGTGGCCGCCGATCGGCCGGGTCCTCGTGGCCCTGGCCGGCGCGCTGGCCGTCTTCGCGGTGCTGTCCCGGGAGAACACCGCCGCCTTCGAAGCGATGCCCGCAGTGCTGGCGATGGTCGTTTCGGCCGTGCTCCTCACGGTGATGGTCGCCCAGCTGCGCCGCACGCCCGCAGGCGCCGAGGCATCCGCCCCGGACCGCCGTCGGTTCCTGGTCTGGGCCGGGGCCAGCGCCGGCCTGGGCGTGCTCGCCGCGGCCGGCGGGCAGCTGATCTCGGTCGGTATCCGGGCGACGGATGCCGCGCGCGCGCGCTTCACACTGCCGGCCGCGGCCGTTCCCGGTGCCCCGATCCCAGACGGTGCCGCGCTGGACATCCCCGGCCTCACTCCGCTGATCACCCCGAACGCCGACTTCTACCGCATCGACACCGCCCTGCAGGTGCCCCGGATCGACCCGGGAACCTGGACGCTGACGGTCACCGGGATGGTCGAGAGGGAGATCGAGATCGACTTCGCCGAGCTCCTCGCCCTGCCCCTCGAGGAGAGCACGACCACTCTCGCCTGCGTCTCCAACGCCGTCGGCGGCGACCTGATCGGCAACGCGACCTGGCTGGGCTACCCGATCCGCCTGTTGCTGGCGCGGGCCCGGCCTCTCGCCGGGGCCGACATGGTGCTCTCCCGCAGCGAGGACGGCTGGACCGCGGGCACCCCGCTGGAGGTTCTCACCGACGACCGCAACGCGATCCTCGCGGTGGGGATGAACGGGGAGCCGCTCCCCCTCGAGCACGGCTACCCGGTGCGCATGGTCGTGCCCGGGCTCTACGGTTACGTGTCGGCCACGAAATGGGTGGTCGAGTTGAACGTGACCCGCTTCGACCGGGAGACCGCCTATTGGACGACGCGCGGCTGGACCGCCCGAGGACCGGTCAAGCTCTCCTCCCGGATCGATGTGCCGAGCCGTAACGCCGACGTCGCGGCCGGACCGGTGATCGTGGCGGGTGTGGCCTGGTCGCAGTACGTGGGCATCCGCGGCGTGCAGGTGCAAGTTGACGACGGAGCCTGGAACGACGCGACCCTGGCCGACGCGATCTCGGCCGACACTTGGCGGCAGTGGAGCTGGGTCTGGTCGGCATCGGCCGGGCGGCACACCCTGCGGGTGCGGGCGACGGATGCCGCGGGCCTGGTGCAGACTTCCGTGCGCCGGGACGTGATCCCCGATGGGGCCACCGGCCTGCACGATATCCCGGTCATGGTCGCCTGAAGCGACCCCTCGCAGCCCCGCGACAGCCGGCCGGCGCGGGCGTATCTTCAACAGCGAAAACCACGCAGCGTGCCGGCGCATTGCCGTGCCCAGCTTGAGAGGACGGGAATCATGCACCGGAATGACGGATCGACAGTGCGCGCCGGCGGCTCACGTCGCCCCCCGGCAGCGGAGTAGACGCTTATGCCCACCCGGACGAAACTGACCCCCGCCGACCTGCGGCACTTCGAGAAGCTGCTCCGCCATCAGCGCCGCGACCTCGACATCGCGCTCGGCCGGATCGGCACCACCCTCGACGGTGTGATCGAGGCCAGAAACGCCGGCACCGCCGACGACGAGCACGACCCCGAAGGACCCACCCTGACCATGGAGTGGTCGCGCATCTCGGGTGTGCACAGCGACCTGGCGGCGCAGTCCGCGGCGATCGACCAGGCCTTGGCGCGCATCGCGGACGGCAGCTACGGGTTCTGCACCCGCCGGGGCGAACCGATCGGCCGGGAACGACTCGAGGCCCGGCCGTCCGCGGAGCTGTGCATCGACTGCGCGCGCGAGTTGGAGGCGCACCGCCGGGCCTGACCGAACCAATTCGACGGAGATTCTGGTCTCCAATGCGGTTTTTGGTCATTCTGGGGCCGCTTTGGGCAAAATCTCCGTCGAATTCGTTCCGGAGGGAGCACCTGTGGCTCGGTCTCGGAGACAGCCCCTAGATCTCGTCGGCGACCGCCGCCGCGAACTGGGCGGTGTAGAGGGCGTGGTACGCGCCATCCGTTGCCAGCAGTTCCTCGTGCGTGCCCTGCTCGACGATCCGGCCGGCCTCCATCACCAGGATCAGGTCGGCGTCCCGAATCGTGGAGAGCCGGTGCGCGATCACGAAGCTGGTGCGGTCGGCGCGGAGGGCGCGCATCGCTTTCTGCACGAGCACCTCGGTGCGCGTGTCGACGGAGCTGGTCGCCTCGTCCAGGATCAGCACGCTGGGCTTGGCGAGGAACGCGCGGGCGATGGTGAGCAGCTGCTTCTCGCCGGCGCTGACGTTGCTGCCCTCGTCGTCGAGTACGGTGTTGTAGCCGTCGGGCAGCGTGTGCACGAACCGGTCCACGTAGGTCGTGCGCGCCGCGTCCAGGATCTCCTTCTCCGTGGCATCCGGACGCCCGTAGGCGATGTTGTCGCGGATCGTGCCGCCAAACAGCCAGGTGTCCTGTAGCACCATGCCCATGCGTCCACGCAGGTCGTCGCGGGTCATTCGGCGCACGTCCACGCCATCGAGCGTGATCCGGCCGGCGTCGAGCTCGTAGAAGCGCATCATCAGGTTCACCAGGGTGGTCTTGCCTGCCCCGGTGGGGCCCACGATGGCCACGGTCTGGCCGGGCTCGGCCGCCAGGCTGAGGTTGTCGATCAGCGGCTTGTCCGCCGTGTAGCGGAACGAGGCGTTCTCGAAGACCAGCCGGCCGTGGGCGGTCGTGGGTGCCTCGGCGCGCTCCGGGTCGGGGCTCTGCTCATCGGCGTCGAGCAGGACGAAGACCCGCTCGGCGGAGGCGACGCCGGACTGCAGCAGGTTCGCCATCGACCCGAGTTGGGCCAGCGGGTGGGTGAATTGGCGGGAATACTGGATGAACGCCTGCACATCGCCGAGCTGCATGGCCCCGGATGCCACCTGGAGGCCGCCGACGACGGCGATCCCGACGTAGACGAGGTTGCCGATGAATGTCATCGCCGGCATGATCAGGCCGCTGACGAACTGGGCGCCGAAGCTGGCCTCGTAGAGCTCGTCGTTCTTGGCCCGGAAGCGTTGCTCGACCTCCTTCTGGCGGCCGAACACCTTGACCAGGGCGTGGCCGGTGAAGGTCTCCTCGATCTGGCCGTTCAGCTCGCCGGTGTGGGTCCACTGTGCGACGAACAACTTCTGCGAGCGCTGGGCGATCAGGACGGTCGTGACCAGGGTCAGCGGCACTGTGACCAGGGCGATCAGGGCCAGGAGAGGCGAGAGCAGGAACATCATCACGATGACGCCCACCACGGTGAGCAGAGAGGTGACGGCCTGGCTCAGCGACTGCTGCAGGCTCTGTGAGACGTTGTCCACGTCGTTGGTGACCCGGCTGAGCAGCTCGCCTCGCTGCACCGTGTCGAAGTAGCGCAGCGGGAGGCGGTTGATCTTCGCCTCGATCTCGCTGCGGAGCCGGAACACGGTACGCTGCACGACGCCGTTGAGCACATAGGCCTGCACGTAGGCGAACACCGAGGACAGCAAGTAGAGCGCCATCGCCCAGAGCAGCACGGTGGAGAGCATCGCGAAGTCGATTCCCTGGCCGGGCGTCAGCGTCATCCCGCTGAGCAGGTCGGCCTTGCCGGTGTCGCCGGAGGCGCGCAGCTGGTCGATCACCTGGGCCTGGCTCAGGCCGGCAGGCAGGTCCTGGGAGATGACGCCGGAGAAGATCAGGTTCGTGCCTTCGCCGAGCAGACGCGGTCCGAGCACGGAGAACGTGACACTCGCGACGGCGAGAACCAGGACCAGACCGAGCCACAGACGCTCGGGGCGCAGCTTGCCGAGCAGCCGTTTCGCCGACGGGCCGAAGTTCATGGCCTTCTCGGCGGGGGCGCTCATACCGCCGAACGGACCGTGGCCGGGGCCCCGCGCGTGCGGGCGGGCCGAGGCCCCGGATGTCTGGCTCATACTGCTTCCTCCGCCGCCAACTGGGACGACACGATTTCCTGATAGGTCTCGTTCGACTCGAGCAGCTCGTCGTGGGTGCCGCGGCCGACGATGCGTCCGCCTTCGATCACCAGGATCTGATCGGCGCCGACGATGGTCGACACCCTCTGGGCGACGATCACCATGGTGGCGCCGCCCGTGCCGACGGCCAGTGCCTGGCGCAGCCGAGCATCCGTCGCCAGGTCGAGCGAGGAGAACGAGTCGTCGAAGATATAGAGTTCGGGCCGTTTGACCAGGGCCCGGGCAATGGCCAGGCGCTGCCGCTGCCCGCCGGACACATTCATGCCGCCCTGCGCGATCGGGGCATCGAGGCCGTCCGGCATCTCCGCCACGAAGTTGCGGGCCTGCGCGATGGTCAGTGCCTCCCAGAGTTCCGCCTCAGTGGCGTCGGGCTTGCCGTAGAGAAGGTTGCTGCGCACGGTGCCGGAGAACAGATACGGCTTCTGCGGCACCAGCCCGATGCTGCCCCAGAGCAGGTCAGGGTGGAGCTCGCGCACGTCCACCCCGTCGACCCGCACGCTGCCGTTGGTGGCGTCGAAGAGGCGAGGCAGCAGGTTGACCAGGGTGGTCTTGCCCGATCCGGTGCTGCCGATGATCGCGGTGGTCTGCCCCTGATGCACGGTAAAGCTCACGTCGGAGAGCACCGGCTGCTCGGCGCCGGGGTAGGCGAAGCCCACGTCCACGAGTTCCACCTCTCCGCGGCCGATACTGTCGACGACGGGGTGGCGCGGCGGGCGCACGCTGGACTCGGTCTCGAGCACTTCGCCGATCCGGTCGGCCGACACGGTCGCCCGCGGGATCATCACGGCCATGAACGTGGCCATCATCACGGCCATCAGGATCTGCATCAGGTAGCTGAGGAAGGCAACCAGGGTGCCGACCTGCATGGACCCGTCCTCGATCCGGAACGCCCCGAACCAGATCACGGCCACGCTGGAGACGTTCAGGACGAGCATGACGACCGGAAACATCAGGGCCATCAGGCGGCCGGCCTGAAGGGCGGTGTCGGTGACATCCGTGTTCGCCTTGCCGAACCGCACGGACTCGACGTCTTCGCGCACGAACGCCCGGATGACGCGGATGCCCGTGAGCTGTTCCCGCAGCACCCGGTTCACCGTGTCGATGCGGGTCTGCATCAGGCGGAACAGCGGCACCATCCGCGCGATGATCAGCCCGACCGCGATCAACAGCACGGGCACGCTCACGGCGATCAACCAGGATAGCTGCACGTCCTGCCGGATGGCCATGATCACGCCGCCGATGGACAGGATCGGTGCGGTGACCATCATGGTGGCGGTCATCAGCACGAGCATCTGCACCTGCTGCACGTCGTTGGTCGACCGGGTGATCAGCGACGGGGCGCCGAACCGGGTGACCTCCTGCTCGGAGAACTCGTCGACTCGGGTGAAGACGGCGCCGCGCAGGTCGCGTCCGAGCCCCATGGCGGCCTTCGCGCCGAAGTAGACGGCGACGATCGCGCACACGATCTGGAACAGGGTGATCAGCAGCATCAGACCACCGATGCGCAGGATGTACACGGTGTCTCCCGTGGCGACGCCCTCATCGATGATGTCGGCGTTGAGGGTGGGCAGATAGAGCGAGGCGATCGACTGGGCCAGCTGGAACACGACGACGGCTGCCAGCAGCCGCCGGTACGGCCGCAGGTATTTCACGAGCAGTTTCCAGAGCATCGGATCTCCTAGCAGGGGGCGTTCGGCGGCGTCGGGAAGCCGATGATGCCGTAGAGGATGAGGGCGGTGAGCTCATCGTCGTCGAAGTCGGGGCCGGCCGTTATGTGGGGCACGGATGCCGCAAGCGCGATCATCCGGATGACCTGCCCTGACCGCTCCGGGGCAACCGTGAGGCGCAGGAGGTCAGGCGCGAGCACGTCGGCGAGCAGCACGGTGAACTCGTGCGCGACGTCGTGGGTGTGGGGTCTGCCCATCGAGCCCACCGCCGTCATCAGCGCGAAGACCTGCGCGAAGCGGCGGCGCAGCAGGGAGACCATGGCGCGCACCCGTTCCTCGAGCGGGAGCTCACGGTCGAGCGCGGCAAGTTCGAGACGGAACGGCTCGGGGTCGAGCTGACGGTCCATGGCCGCCCGGAGCAGGTTGTCCTTGCTGTCGAAGGCTCGGAAGATGGTGCCCTCGGCGATCCCGGCGCACTGGGCGATCTGTCGAGTGGTGACGGTCTGGCCGTGCTCGATCAGCAGCGGCGTGACCGCGTCGAGGATCATCGACTGCCGGTCCTCGACGGACAGGGCTTTCGCGCGCGCAGATTTGACGGACATCCCCCCAGCTTATATGAGTGAGCACTCACTCACAAGGTGGAATCGGGGTTCAGGTTCCAGAGAGGACGGTTCAGGCGAAGAGGTCCGAGATCCAGGCCACGTCCTCGGGCGACGGCCTCCACGCGCTGCCCTCGGTGGCGTTCTGCAAGATCTGTTCCGGGCGGGTTGCTCCGGCGATGATGCTGGTGAGCCCCGGCTGGGCCAGCAGCCAGGCGAAGGTGGCGGCGAGCATGGTCACGCCGCGCTGGTCGCAGAACGCTTCGTACTTTTCGATGACGTCCCAAGGCGCGTTCCGGGCCAGGTGCGGCCGGACCATCATGATGCGGCTGTCGGCGGGGCCGCCCGCACGGGAGAACTTGCCTGTGAAGAGCCCGTTGTAGAGGGGGAAGAACGGCAGGAAGCCGAGCCCGTAGGCGTTGACGGCCGGCAGCACCTCGTCTTCGGCGTCACGCACCAGCAGGCTGTACTCGTTTTGCGCCGAAACGAACCGCGGATGCCCCGTCAGCCGGGCGGTGAACTCCGCCTCGGCGATCTGCCAGCCGGCCAGGTTGGAGTGGCCGATATAGCGCACCTTTCCCTCGCGGATGAGGTCGTCGAGGGTCTGCAGGGTCTCTTCGATCGGGGTGTTCGGGTCAGGCTGGTGCAGTTGGTAGAGGTCGATCCAGTCGGTCTGCAGGCGCCGGAGGGACGCCTCGACGGCCAGTCGAATGTAGCGACGTGAGCCGCGGGCGCCCCAGTCGGGTCCGTTCCGACCGTTCATGTCCATGCCGAACTTCGAGGCGAGCACGATCTGGTCGCGCTTGCCCCGCAGCGCGTAACCCATCAGGGTCTCGCTGAGGCCGCGTTCCGCGCCGTAGATGTCGGCCGTGTCCAACAGGGTGATCCCGGCGTCGACGGCCGCGTTGACGACGGCGGTGGTTCCGGCCTGGCCCTCCGTCGCGGTTCCGGCGCGTCCGAAGTTGTTGCAGCCCAACCCGATCGTGGACACCATGAGCCCCGAATTGCCCAGTCTGCGGTACTCCATCTGCTCCATCCCTCCACATTAGGCTCGCCGGCCTGTGCTAGACAGGACTCAACTACAAAGGGGTACCAGTGAGTCGTTTCACGCTCGGCGTCATGTCGCGTTCCGGTAAGCCGAATGAACGGCGCTTGCCCATTCATCCGTCACATGTCGAACGGATCGATCCGGACCTCCGGGAGCGAATGTTTCTCGAGCGCGGCTACGGCGAGCAGTTCGGCGTGTCGGACGAGCAGCTGGCCCCGCTCGTGGGAGGGCTTTGCTCGCGCGCGGACCTCATCCGGGAGTGCGACGTCATCCTGCTCGCCAAGCCTCTGCTGGCGGATGTCGCGGCACTGCGCGACGGACAGGTGCTCTGGGGCTGGCCGCACTGCGTGCAGGATGAGAAACTCACCCAGCTTGCCATCGACAAGCGGCTGACCCTGATCGCGTTCGAGGCGATGAACCACTGGACCGGAGGCGGCGAGTTCCACCTGCACGTGCTGCACAAGAACAACGAGCTCGCCGGGTATTGCTCCGTGCTGCACGCCCTGTCCCTGATCGGTTCGACGGGTGACTACGGCCGCAAGCAGCGTGCCGCGGTGATCGGCTTCGGGGCCACCGCCCGGGGCGCCGTGACGGCGCTCAACGCCCTCGGTGTCTACGATGTCACGGTGCTGACCAATCGCGACGTGACCGCGGTCAGCTCCCCGATCCACTCCGCCCAGATCGTGCAGCTCGACCACGGCGACGGCACGAACGGGAACTTCGCCCTGCCGGGAAACGAACGGGTGCCGCTGCCCGAGTTTCTCGCCGGCCACGACGTCATCGTGAACTGCGTGCTGCAGGACCCAAATGCCCCGCTCATCTTCCTGAGCGACGATGACCTCCCGATGGTGGCCCCGGGGTCGCTGATCATCGACGTGTCCTGCGACACCGGCATGGGTTTCAGTTGGGCGAAATCGACGACGTTCGACGAACCGACCTTCCGGGTCGGCACCAACGTCACCTACTACGCGGTCGACCACAGCCCGTCGTACCTCTGGAACTCCGCCACCTGGGAGATCAGCGAGGCGCTGTTGCCGTACCTGCGCGAGGTCCTTACGGGCGATGCCGCTTGGACCGCCAACGAGACCCTTCGGCGGGCCATCGAGATCCACGAGGGGATCATCCGGAATCCCGACATCCTGGCATTCCAGCACCGGTCCCCCGAGTATCCCCACACCCGGCTCGCCTGAAGCCGGCCGGCTCCTCCCCAGCCCAGCCCGGCGCTCTTCCCACGCCAGGTCCGAAACCCGCGCTGTGCGCAGGGCGCCGCCGACTACAGTCGAGGCATGACGACCATCGGAACCTTCCTGATCCGGCTGCCCAGCCCCATAGGGCGGCTGGAACTCACGAGTGACGCCGAGCGCATCCTCTCCCTCTCCATCGAACGCGACGGACAGCTGCCCCTCGACGAGACCCCGGAAGCCCCGTCGCCCCTGCTCGACCGGGCCGCGCACCAATTGGCGGAGTACTTCGGCGGCACCCGCACGGTTTTCGACCTGCCCGTGGCGCCGAGCGGGGGCACTGCGTTCCAGCAGGGCGTCTGGCAGCGACTGTCCGAGCTCGGCTTCGGCGAGGCGACCTCGTACGGCGAGCTGGGACGATCGCTGGGCAAGCCGGGGTCCGGCCGGGCCGTGGGCGGCGCCGTCGGGGCGAACCCCGTTCCGATCCTGATCGGCTGCCACCGGGTGCTCGCCGCCGACCGTCGCATCACCGGCTACAGCGGCGGCAGCGGAGTGCCCACCAAGGTCTGGCTCCTCGACCACGAGGGCATCGAGCACCGCTCATGAGCACCCCGGCGACCAGCGCGCTGCCAGCCGAGGCCACGACATCCGCCTCACTGAAGCTCGGCGATGACGGGCTCATCCGCTGCGGCTGGGTCGGCGGCGACCCCGAATACCAGCGCTACCACGACGAAGAGTGGGGGCGTCCGCTCCGGGACGAGAGGCTGCTGTTCGAGAAGCTGTGCCTCGAGGGGTTCCAGGCCGGCCTGTCCTGGATCACCATCCTGCGACGTCGGCCAGCCTTCCGGGCCGCCTTTTACGACTTCGACGTCGACCGCGTGGCCGTGATGGACGACGTCGACGTCGCCCGGCTCCTCGCGGATGCGAGCATCATCCGGCACCGCGGCAAGATCGAGGCCACCATCCGGAACGCCCGGGTCACCCGAGACCTCGGCGAGAGCCTGACCGAGCTGATCTGGAGCTTCGCGCCCGAACCCCGCGGCCCCCGGCTGCGGGAGCTCGGCGAGGTCCCGGCGACCACAATGCAATCGATGGCACTGAGCCGGGAGTTGCGCACCCGGGGCTACACGTTCGTCGGCCCCACCACCATGTACGCCCTGATGCAGTCGGCTGGCCTCGTCGACGACCACCTGAGTGGATGCCATCGGTCGAACGACGCCTGACCCCACAACGCCGACGGCTGACGCTATGCCGACCGCCGCCCTGCCAGCCGCCGCGCTGCCCGACCACGGGCTGCCCGAACGCGGGCTGCCCGACCGGCACTGTTGTGCGTGAGGTGCTCCTCGAGGCGAGTAAGTCCTGAACGATTGGTTCTGTCGCCCCCGCACTTCAGCCCTGACTGCACCGTGTGGACGCCGTTCATCACAGGCGGAGCGCCGTGTCCGGTGTCGAACCAATTCGACGGAGATTCTGCCGAAAATGAGCACATTTCTGGGATTTAGGGGATATTCGGGCCGAATCTCCGTCGAATTCGTTCGGGACGGAGTCGCCGCGAGGCCTCGGACTCAGACATACGGCGGTCGGAGCGCACGTTCATCCCCCTCCCTCTCGCGGTCACGGCTCTCCGACGTGTGCATCGAAAACAACCGCTTCGAAGCCCCCCATCCGCGAATCCTCATCGCCCCCCAGCCATCAGGACTCGCGCGTCTATCGGAGGGACGGCAGCAGGCCGAGTGCCCGTACGGCCTCGCGCTCCTCGATCAGCTCCGCGACGGACGCGTCGATCCTCGCCCGCGAGAACGCGTTGATAGCCAGGTCCGGCACGATCTGCCAGCGGCCGTCGACAGCCCGAACCGGGAAGGAACATACGAGCCCCTCCGGGACGCCGTAAGAGCCGTCGGAGCTGACGCCCGCCGAGGTCCACCGCTCACCGGTCCCGTTGACCCAGTCGTAAACGTGGTCGATGGCTGCGCTGGCCGCGGAGGCCGCGGACGATGCCCCGCGGGCCTGAATGATTTCGTAGCCTCGGTTCGCCACCCGGGGGATGAAGTCGTCGACGAGCCAGTCCTGCGCCACCAGCTCGGAGACCGGACATCCCCCGGCGGTGGCGTGGAAGACATCCGGGTACTGGCTGGCGGAGTGGTTGCCCCAGATGGTGAGACCGTCGAGTTCGGCGACGTGCACCTGCAGCCGGCTTGCCAGCTGAGCGATGCCGCGGTTGTGGTCCAGTCGCGTCATGGCGGTGAACCGGTCGGCGGGGATGTCGGGGGCGAAGGCACTGGTCACCAGGGCGTTGGTGTTGACGGGGTTGCCCACGACCAGCACGCGCACGTCGGATGCCGCGCCCGCGTTGAGGGCGGCCCCCACCGGACCGAAGATGCGGCCGTTGCTTTCGAGCAGCGCGACGCGCTCCATGCCGACGGCTCTAGGGCGGGATCCGACCAGGAGGGCGATGTTGACGCCGTCGAAGGCGCGCACGGGGTCTTCGGTGACCGTCACGGAGCGCAGGAGAGGGAACGCGCAGTCCTGCAGTTCGAGGGCGGTGCCCTCGGCTGCTGCGCGCCCCGAGGGGATCTCCATCAGGGTCAGGTTGACGGGAACGCTCGGACCGAGGAGGTCTCCGGACGCGATCCGGAAGAGCAGCGAATAGCCGATCTGTCCGCCGGCGCCGGTGACGGTGACATTCATTGGTGTGGACACGAAAGCCAGCCTAGGGCCGGAATGTGCCCGCGTCAGCCTAGGGTTGCGGCAACCTCGGCGGCGACGACCAGATTCAGTTCCCGGACCGCTCCCGGGCGCAAATCGAAGCCTGCCCCCGGTGCCCAGTCGAGCAGCTCTACGGCGGTGTCGAAGGACCGACCGTGCCGGATCAGAGCCCGGGTGAAGTTCCCCTTGGCCGTCTTGTTGAAGTGGTTCACGGCTCGCGTCTGGCCGTCCGCCGTCTCCGTGACCACGCGCAGAAACACCGCGTCGGGCCGCACCGGCGCGGGGCCGAGCGCCACGTACCCGTTCGAGCGGAGATCCAGCAGGAGCCCCGCTGACCCCGCCAGAACGCAACCCACAGCGCCCGCCCAGTGCTTCTTCAGCGGCAGCTCCGGCAGCCTGGAATCGCAGGACAGCCGGTAGGCCGGGAGGAGATCGAGAGCGCCGACCGGCCCGAACAGGGCGGAATGCACGAGGACGTTCCGGCCTGCCCAGTCGCGTTCCAGCGGGGAGAGGCTGGCGGCGTCGAGGGCGTCATAGACGACGCCGGTGTACCGGTCGATGGCCGGCATTGTGGCGGCGGAGGACAGCACGCGATTGCGCTCCACCTCCGCGGACTGCGTGCGACCCAGTCTTAGGGCCGACATCATCGCATCCGGATGCTTCGCAAGCGACTGCAGCGCACGCACAAGTACCCGCCGCTTGGGTCCAAGCGACGGGTACGTGAGGCTCTGCAGGTCAAGCGGTAATTCGATGCCCCCGTGACGTTTCGTCTCGGACGGCGGCAGAAGGATCAGCACACTGACTAAACGAGTTCTGCCTTGCGAGCGACGATCGTGACCACATTGTTGGCGACCGACAGGAAGCCGTCCGCCGCCTCGGCGACGATTTTCTCGCCGCCGCCCAGGGTCACGCGCACCTCACCGCTGGCCAGGATGGCCAGCATGGGCTCGTGCCCGGGGAGGATTCCGATCTGGCCTTCGACGGTGCGGGCGACAACCATGCTCGCCTCGCCGGACCACACCTCGTGGTCCGCCCCGACGACGCTGACCTTGAGCGAAGAATCGGCCATGACTAGTCGTTCTCCTTCTGGATTTTCGCCCACTTCTCTTCGACGTCGGCGATGCCTCCGACGTTGAAGAATGCCTGCTCGGCCACGTGGTCGAAGTCACCATTGGCAATCGCCGTAAAGGATTCGATGGTGTCCTTAAGCGATACCGTGGACCCCTCGACGCCCGTGAATTTCTTGGCCATGTAGGTGTTCTGCGACAGGAACTGCTGGATGCGGCGTGCGCGGGAGACGGTGACCTTGTCTTCCTCGGAAAGCTCGTCGACACCGAGGATCGCGATGATCTCCTGCAGTTCCTTGTTCTTCTGCAGAATCGCCTTGACGCGAACGGCCGTGTTGTAGTGATCGGCACCCAGGTAGCGGGGGTCGAGGATACGGCTGCTCGAGGTGAGCGGGTCGACGGCCGGGTAGAGGCCCTTCGAAGCGATCTCACGCGACAGCTCGGTGGTGGCGTCGAGGTGGGCGAACGTGGTCGCCGGGGCCGGGTCGGTGTAGTCGTCAGCAGGCACGTAGATGGCCTGGAGCGACGTGATCGAGTGGCCACGGGTCGACGTGATGCGCTCCTGCAGGATGCCCATCTCGTCGGCCAGGGTCGGCTGGTAGCCCACAGCGCTGGGCATGCGGCCCAAAAGGGTCGACACCTCAGAGCCGGCCTGAGTGAACCGGAAGATGTTGTCGATGAAGAGCAACACATCCTGCTTGGCAACATCGCGGAAGTACTCGGCCATGGTGAGCGCGGAGAGGGCGACGCGCAGACGCGTCCCCGGCGGCTCGTCCATCTGGCCGAACACGAGGGCGGTCTTGTCGAATACGCCCGCCTCTTCCATCTCGTGGATGAGATCGTTGCCCTCACGGGTGCGCTCACCGACACCGGCGAACACGGACACTCCACCGTGGTCCTGCGCGACACGCTGGATCATTTCCTGGATCAAAACGGTCTTGCCGACGCCGGCACCACCGAACAGGCCAATCTTTCCACCCAAGACGTACGGGGTGAGCAGGTCAATGACCTTGATGCCGGTCTCGAACAGCTGCGTCTTGGATTCCAGCTGGTCGAAGGGCGGCGGCTTGCGGTGGATGGGCCAGCGCTCAGTGATTTCGATCTTCTCGCCGGGCTCCGCATTGAGCACCTCGCCAATGGCGTTGAACACGCGCCCCTTGGTGACGTCCCCGACGGGAACCGTGATGGGCGAGCCGGTGTCCCGGACCTCCTGGCCACGAACCAGACCGTCGGTCGGGTTCAGCGCGATGGCGCGAATGAGGTCGTCGCCCAAGTGCTGGGCAACCTCCAGCGTGATCACGGTCGACACATCACCGATGACGATGGTGGTCTTCAGTGCGTTGTACATGCCCGGAATCGAGTCGTGCGGGAACTCGATGTCGACGACCGGGCCCGTGACCCGGGCGATCCGGCCCACGGCCACGGTCTCGACCGGTGCATGGACTGGCGCGGTTGCGGTGTCAGTCATAGCTCTCTCTTCTCTGGTTTAGTGCTTGGCGGATGAGAGCGCGTCGGCTCCACCCACGATCTCGGAAATCTGCGACGTGATCTCGGTCTGCCGGGCGTTGTTGGACAGCCGGGTGTAGTCCTTGATCAGCTTGTCCGCATTGTCGGAGGCCGATGACATGGCCTTCTGACGTGCGGCGTGCTCGGCTGCGGCGGACTGCAGCATGGAGTTGAAGATACGGCTCTCGATGTAGACGGGCAGGAGCGAGTCCAGCACCGTTTCAACGTCCGGTTCGAACTCGTAGAGTGGCAGGACCTGGTTATCACCAGGCTCCTCAACGCCATCGACGACCTCGAGGGGAAGCAGCCGGACAACCTGAGGAAGCTGGGTGACCATGCTGACGAACCGGTTGTAGACGACGTGAATCTCGTCGACGCCACCGTCGTCCGCTTCGCGGAGGAAGGCCTCGAGCAGCGCGTCGCTGATATCGCATGCGGTCTCGTACTGCGGCTGATCGGTGGAACCGGTCCAAATGCGCTCGGAGACGCGGCGGCGGAAATTGAAGTACGCCGCGGCCTTGCGACCCACCAGGAAGTAGACGATGTCCTTACCCTGGCTGCGCAGCAGCTCGCTGAGCGATTCGGCCTCACGCAGCACCTGCGAGCTGAACGCCCCCGCGAGACCACGGTCGGAGGCGAAGATGACGACCGCAGCGCGCTCGATCTTCTCCGGTTCGGTCGTGAGCACGTGGGCGACATTCGAGTACGTCGCTACCGCGGACACCGCCTGCGTGACGGCACGAGCGAACGGGGTTGACGCGGCGACGCGAGCCTTGGCCTTTTGAATGCGCGAGGCAGAGATCAACTCCATGGCCCGAGTGATCTTCTTAGTCGTCTGGGCAGACTTGATCTTCTGCCGGTAGACCCGAAGTTGCGCTCCCATGTGTCTCCTGTGCTTCCTTGTCAGTGCTGAATTGGTGCGGGCGATCGAGTGATGCCGGCCGCGCCCCGCGGCTCGACGAGTCGGGAGCGCGGCCGATGTCACTTAGCGGCGGTGCTTGACGATCTTTTCCTGGTTGACCTTGTCAGCGGGAATCGCCTCGAAGACTTCCTTGCCCACCGAGGCGAGCGGCTTGCCCTCGCCCGTCTGGAATCCCTGCTTGAACTTGTCGACCTCGATCTCGAGCGTCGCGATGGTCGCGTCGTCGAGAACGTTGGTGTCGCGCAGTGTCGTGAGTACGCTCGTGGTGCGGCCCAGGTGGTCGAGCAGGCCACGCTCGAAGCGCAGGACGTCGGCCACGGGCACCTCGTCGAACTTGCCGTTCGTGCCGGCCCAGATCGAGACGACCTGGTCTTCGACGGGGTACGGCGAGTACTGCGGCTGCTTGAGCAGCTCGGTCAGGCGTGCGCCACGACCGAGCTGGCGACGGCTCGTCGCGTCGAGGTCGGAGGCGAACATCGCGAAGGCCTCGAGCGACCGGTATTGCGCCAGCTCGAGCTTCAGAGTGCCGGAGACCTTCTTGATCGACTTGACCTGAGCGTCACCGCCGACTCGGGAGACCGAGATGCCCACGTCGACCGCGGGACGCTGGTTGGCGTTGAACAGGTCGGACTGCAGGAAGATCTGGCCGTCGGTGATCGAGATCACGTTGGTCGGGATGTAGGCAGAGACATCGTTCGCCTTGGTCTCGATGATCGGCAAGCCGGTCATCGATCCGGAACCGAGGGCGTCGGACAGCTTGGCGCAACGCTCGAGCAGACGGGAGTGCAGGTAGAACACGTCACCGGGGTACGCCTCACGTCCCGGCGGGCGGCGCAGAAGCAGCGACACCGCACGATAGGCCTCGGCCTGCTTGGACAGGTCGTCGAAGATGACGAGGACGTGCTTGCCGGCGTACATCCAGTGCTGACCGATGGCCGAGCCGGTGTACGGGGCGAGGTACTTGAAGCCGGCCGGGTCGGAGGCCGGGGACGCGACGATGGTCGTGAACTCCATGACTCCGGCATCCTCGAGCGCACCCTTGACGGCGGCGATCGTGGAACCCTTCTGACCGATGGCGACGTAGATGCAACGAACCTGCTTGTTCACGTCGCCCGTCGCCCAGTTGGCCTTCTGGTTGATGATCGTGTCAATCGCGATCGCGGTTTTGCCGGTCTGGCGGTCACCGATGATCAGCTGACGCTGGCCACGGCCGATCGGGATCATGGCGTCGATGGCCTTGATTCCGGTCTGCATGGGCTCGTGAACCGACTTGCGGTCCATCACGCCGGGTGCCTGTAGCTCCAGCGCGCGGCGGCCTTCGCTCTTGATCTCGCCGAGCCCGTCGATGGGCGCCCCCAGCGGGTCGACGACGCGGCCGAGGTAGCCGTCGCCGACGGGTACGGAGAGGACCTCACCAGTGCGGTGCACCTCCATGCCCTCGACGATTCCGGCGAACTCGCCGAGAACGACGACGCCGATCTCGTCTTCGTCCAGGTTCTGGGCGAGGCCGAGGGTGCCGTCCGCGAACGTGATGAGCTCGTTCGCCATCACGCTGGGAAGGCCCTCGACGTGCGCGATGCCGTCGCCGGCCGTGGTGACGTAGCCAACCTCGGTCGTCGCGGTCTTGTTCGGCTCGTAGGACTTCACGAAGTCCTGGAGAGCGTCACGGATCTCATCGGGGCTGATCGTTAGTTCTGCCATCATCTTCCCTTTTCTGTACTGGGTGTACAGGTTCTGTCGTGCACGAGACGCTGCCGTCCCGAGGTGTGTGGTACTGACTGAAGCGGTCAGCCAGCGAGCTGGATTCTCAGATCTTTAAGACGGGTGGCAATGCTGCCATCGATGACGTCGTCACCGATTTGAACGCGGACGCCCCCGACAATTTCGGGGTCGACAACCTCGTTGATCGTGAGCCGACGCCCATAGCGCACCGTGAGGCTGGCTCGAAGGCGATCAACCTGCTCCGGAGCCAGCGCGCCGGCCGACGTGATCGTGGCGATCGAGCTGTTCGACTGGTCCGCGACGATGGATGCGGCGTAGCGCAGCAATTCCCCAATGCGGCGGCCGCGGGGCTGCTGCACCAGGTGCCGAACAATCGCGAGCGTCTGTTCGGAGACCTTGCCGGCCAGGAGGGCGTCAACAACACTCACCTTGGCCGCTGTGGTGCCGAGCTTGGAGGCGAGGGCGAGTTCGAGCTCGCCGTTGGACGACACGGTCTTGCCGAACGCGAACAGTTCCTCCGCGACCTGCCCGGGGACCGTGGCCGAAGACGCGATCACCCGCAGGCCGAGGTCTTCGATGCCGGCCAGAAGATCGGTGTGGTTCGACCAGCGTGCGGCGGAGGCGGCTTGAAGCAGCTCCAGCGCGGTCGGCGTCATTGCGCCCGAGAAGATTGCGCTCACGAGGGTGGCCTTCGCCGCCGCATCCGCTGACGGGTCGACCAAAGCCGACCGGAGCTGTGACGTGTGGCCAATCACACGACCGGAGTTCAACAAATTGACGCCGGTCGCGAGGTCGTTCGTTCCCCCGGGACGGGACAGAACCGCCCGTGTTGAGACTAAGGCTTCCCTGGTGGCGCTACCCATTACCGGACCACTTTCTCCGAGGCCTCGAGGTCAGCCAGGAATCGGTCGACGATGCCGCTGGCCTTTTCGTCGTCGGTCAGGCTTTCGCCGATGACGCCGGAGGCCAGGTCGATGGCCAGTGTGCCGACTTCGCTGCGCAGGGAAATCACTGCGGCCTGACGTTCGGCCACGATCTGAGCCTTCGCCGTCGCGGTTACCCGAGCGGCGACGATGACGGCCTGCTCCTTGAGCTCGTTCACGATCGTCTGTCCGTCGACGCGGGCGGCGTCGCGGATCCTGCCGGCCTCGGCCCTCGCCTCGGCCAGCTGGGTCGTGTACTGCTCGAGAACAGCTTCGGCCTTGCGCTGGGCATCGTCTGCCTTGGCGATGTTGCCCTCAATGGCCTCCGCACGATCGTCGAGGATCTGGCGGAAACGCGGGATCGCGAAGCGCACGAAGAAGACCATGACGACCAGGAAGACAACAGCCGACCAGGTGATGTCGTAGATGGCAGGAAGGAACGGATTCGTTTCCGCTTCTGCTGCCAGAACAAGCTCAGGCATGGTGGCGATCCCTAGACGAAGATGAAGAAGACGGCTACACCGATGAATGCAAGGAGCTCCGTGAACGCGATGCCGAGGAACATTGTGACCTGGAGACGGCCTGCGAGTTCGGGCTGGCGAGCCATGGCTTCAACGGTCTTTCCGGCGACGATACCGATGCCGATACCCGGGCCGATCGCGGCAAGACCGTAGCCTACGGTGGCGATATTGCCGGTGATCTCGGCAAGAATGGTGGATTCCACTATGTGTGTCCTTTCAATCGAAAACGACGTCGGTCGACGCAGTTGTGTGTGTCAGTGCTCTTCAGCCACGGCCTGTTGGACGTACACCGCGGTCAAGAGGGTGAAAATGTACGCCTGGAGGATGAACACGGCGAACTCGACGAAAGTGAAGATGAACCCGAACGCCAGCGTCCCGATTCCGAAGAGCCCCAACCAGCCACCTGCAGTGAAGATGAAGAAGCTCGTCGCCCCGAAGCACAGCACGAGCAGGAGGTGCCCGACCATCATGTTGAGCAGGAGTCGCAAAGCGAGCGAGATCGGCCGCACGATAAAGATATTGATGAACTCGATCGGGGCGAGCAAGATGTAGATCGGCCACGGCACACCGGCCGGGAAGAGCGAGTTCTTGAAGAACTTGGCGGCGCCGAGCTGCTTGATACCCGCGTAGATGAACACGACGTAGGCGACGAGACCGAGCAGCAGGGGCATGCCGATGAGTGCCGTGCCCGAGATATTCAGGGCCGGGATTACGCCCGTGACGTTCATCGCAAGGATGCCGAAGAACATGCCGGCTAACAGGGGCAGGTAACGGCGACCCATCTCCTTGCCGAGGATCTGATCGGCGATCTGCACCTGGACAAAACCCAGTACAAGCTCGGCGATGCTCTGACCGCGGCCAGGGACCCGGGATGGTTTGCGCAGGGCGAGCCAGAAGAGCAGGAGCATCACGGCTATGGCGAGGATGCGGACCAGGATGATCCGGTTAATCTCGAAGGGCGTGCCCTCAAAGAACAACGCGGGGAGACCAAGGAACTCACTGATGCCCGGAGCCTGAAACTCATCGCCGGTAGCCATGGGAACCAGTAAGTTCGCAGCGTAATACAACAGCGCTATCTCCTGTTTCTGTGCGGATGCACAACGGCGACAATGGTCAAGTGTGGTCTTTGGCACAGTGGATCACACTGCGGCCTGTGACAGTTTTTTGACTCTATCAACTTTCGCTCACGGCGACTAATCGACCGCCCCTGTTCCGGTCAGGACCTGGGGTGGTCGGAGTTTTTCGGGAGCACGGCGTCACTCACGTAGCCCAGATGGGAGCGGAAGACCACCAGGACGTCGACGATCATGGTGCCGATGGCTCCGGCAATGACGGTGATGAACAGAACTGTCGTCTGCACGAAGGAAGCATCACGAAGCAGAGCGAGTATCACGATGAACACGACGATTTTCAGCAGCCATGCCCCCATCACGATGCCGAAAAAAGCGGCAATGTCGAACCGCATGGCCCCGATGATGCTCACGGCAGTGATCGAAGCGAACAGCACGGCAAGCGCGGTGCCGATGAAGGCACTGATGAGGCCTTCGGTTGACGCGAAAAGGTAGCCGAGTCCGCCGCCGACGATCGCGATGGCAATCGCGAGGAAGCCTGTGTATCGAAGGACTGCGGTCAGGACCCCCCTGGCGTTCGATGGCACCGCTCGGAGCGTGGTGGGCAAGCTGGTGGGATCGGGTGCGTTCATACGTTCTCCTCCACCGTCGCCGACGCCTCATCGAGGCGGTCGAGTCGGGCGATTTCTTCTCTGTGTTCGGCCGTTCGGGCGAGCTGGCTGGCGGACTCGACGGCCTTGCGCCGACTCAACGGAGACAGCGTGACGAGGGTGCAGATCAGCAGCGCGACGATCAGGAAAATTGTGGCATACCAGGTGGGCAGCCCGAAATACACCGGGAGCAGAAAGTAGAGCAGGCAACCGACGGATGCCGCCGCGGTCCAGCCGTAGAAGATCAAAACGGCATGCAGGTGCGAATGGCCCATGTCCAGTAGCCGGTGGTGCAGGTGCTTGCGGTCGGCGCTGAAGGGTGATTTGCCGGCCCGGACGCGCCGGAACACCGCCAGACCGAAGTCGAGAAGCGGAATGATCAGGATG
Organism: Cryobacterium sp. M23; assembly: GCF_002929655.1. Classification (NCBI taxonomy): domain Bacteria; kingdom Bacillati; phylum Actinomycetota; class Actinomycetes; order Micrococcales; family Microbacteriaceae; genus Cryobacterium; species Cryobacterium sp. M23. The sequence continues at coordinate 37,120 of NZ_PJJV01000055.1, read as the reverse complement.
GCGACGGGCAGGATGATCGGGATGAACGCCGGGAAGAGCTGCGACCGGTTCACGGCGGTCGGGTCGACCTGGCCCGTGATCGCGATCGCGGACGTGGCCATCAGCAGACCCACCAGGAGGGCGCCCGCATCACCCATGAACAGTTTCGCCGGCCGCCAGTTGAGCGGCAGGAAGCCGATGCAGGCACCCACCAGGACGGCAGCGATCAGTGAGGCGAGGTTGAAGTAGTTGCTCGGGGAGGTGTCCCGGGCCAGCAGGTAGCTATAGAGGAAGAACACGCCGTTCGCGATGAGCGCGACGCCGGCCACGAGTCCGTCGAGCCCGTCGATGAAGTTGATCATGTTCATCACGATCACGATCACGATCACGGTGATCAGGATCGACATCCAGGACGACCCGACGGTCAGCCCGCCGATCGGCAGCGACAACACCTGCACGCCCTGCCAGGCGATGAGGCCGGCAGCGATGAACTGCCCGGCCAGTTTGGTCATCCAGTCGAGGTCCCAGAGGTCGTCAGCCACTCCCAGCAGCACGATCAGCAGGGCTGCACCCAGGATGGCGAGGATCTGCTGGGGGTCACTGAAGATTAGTCGCAGCGGCGCGAAGCGGGCCGCAACCAGGTAGGCCACACCGAAGGCGGCGACGATGCCGACGAAGATCGCGATTCCGCCGAGGCGGGGCGTCGGCCGCGTGTGCACATCGCGCTCGCGGATCTTCGGGTAGAGGCGGTAGCGGTGACTGAGCTTGAGTACAAGAACTGAGAACCCGAAGGTCACCAGGGCCGAGACCAGGCTGAGCAGGACGAAGACGGTCATGGCTAGCGTGCGTCTGCCGCAGGATCGACCGGTTCGGCCCTCACTTCGGTGGCGGGCTCGGTGGCCGGCTCGGTGGTGGTTTCGGCAGCGGGCTTGTCCGCGGGCGCGCCGAACCCGATCGGCGCGAGCGCCTCTCCGATGACGGCTTCGATGGCCTCCCGTGAGATCACGCCGTTCCGCACGATGACGACCTTGCCACCGTTGGAGTCGAAGCCGGAGGCATCCACGATGGTCGACGAGGTATCCCCCGGCCGGTCGCCGATGGGTTCGTAGCCGAGTCCGGCCGTTCCGCCGTCGAGGTAGACGGCCACGCTGCCGCCGAGCATCTCTTCGGCGCCTTCCGCGTCGATCGCGGAGGGCCGGCCGCTGGTGTTGGCGGATGACACGGCCAAGGGTCCCGTCTCGGAGAGGAGGTCGAGGGCAACCGGGTTGCTCGGCATCCGCAGGGCCACCGTGCCGCGGGTGTCACCGAGGTCCCAGGCGAGCGACGGCTGGGCGTTCAGCACCACCGTCAGACCACCGGGCCAGAACGCGGCGACGAGCTCGCGCACCGGTTGCGGAATGTTCTGGGCCAGGGCGTCGAGGGTGGGAATTCCGGGGATCAGCACGGGCGGCGGCGAGGAACGGTCGCGGCCCTTGGCGTCGAGAAGGCGCTGCACCGCCTCCGGGTCGAAGGCGTCCGCGGCGATGCCGTAGACCGTGTCGGTGGGGATGACAACGAGCGCGCCGCGGCCGATGGCCGAGCGCGCGAGCCTCATGCCGGCCGCGTATTCCGTGTCAACCGAGCAGTCATAGATGCGAGTCATTGTGCCTGATTCTACTGCAGCCGCCCAGAGGGAACCGCGCTCACCGATCGGCGGGAACGGGGGCGAGGGCCGTGGTGGCGCGGTCGCGGGTGGTGTAGTCGCGGTGAGTGGCCGGGACGCGCCAGCCGTCGGCGGCCAGGAGGGCACGGATCTGCGCCCCCTGCAGCTCACCGTGCTCGATCACGATCTGGCCGCCAGGACGCAGGAGGCGCAGGGCCGTGCGGGAGACGTGCCGCACCACGTCGAGCCCGTCGGGGCCGCCGAACAGGGCGCGGGCCGGGTCGAAGAGGCGTACCTCGGGGTCGCGCGGGATCGCATCCGTCGGAATGTAGGGCGGGTTGGAGATGACCACGGCCACGGTTCCGTCGAGTTCGGTGAGCGCGTCGAGCAGGTCGCCGAACACCAGCGTGGCATTCGGCGCGGCTACCTGCTCGAAGTTGCGGGAGGTCCAGGGGAAGGCCTCCGGCGAGTTCTCGACCGCCCAGATGCGCGCGTTCGGCACCTCGACCGCCAGGGAAAGGGCTATCGCGCCGCTGCCGGTGCCGAGGTCCACCCCGATCGGCTCCGCGTCGGGCAGTGCCCGGAGCGCGTCGATGGCGAACTGCGCCACCTGCTCCGTCTCGGGGCGGGGAACGAACACGCCCGGTCCGACGAACAGGTCGAGGGAGCGGAAGGGTGCCCGCCCGGTGATGTGCTGCAGCGGCTCGCGCAGGCAGCGGCGACGAACGAGTTCACGGATGGCCGCGGCATCCGTGGCGCCCAGGGCGGTGCGCAGGATGGCGGCGGCCTGCACCTGGCCGCGGCTCTGGGCGAGAACGTGACCGATCAGGAGATCGGCGTCGACGTCGGGGTCGCTGATCCCCGCCTGGGAAAGGGAGTCGATGGCCCGGGTGCGCAATTCGGCAATGTCGGTGGGAACAATGTCGGTAGGAATTGAGCTGATGGGAATGGAATGGTGGCCGTGCGGAGTTGTCACGTATTGAAATGTAACGCACGCACACGCCCAATGCCGGAGCCGTAGGCTGGGCGAGGTTCCTGACCCCGATCGAAAGGCGACCACCGATGCCCGCACAGATTTACTCCGATATCACTGCTGCAGTCGGCAAGACCCCTCTGGTCAAGCTAAACCGACTCACCGCCGGCCTCGACGCGACCGTGCTGGTGAAACTGGAGTTCTACAACCCCTCGGGCAGTGTGAAGGACCGGATCGGGATCGCGATCGTCGATGCGGCCGAGGCCTCGGGCGAGCTGGCTCCGGGTGGAACCATTGTCGAGGGCACCAGCGGCAACACCGGGATCGCCCTCGCCATGGTGGGCGCCGCCCGCGGGTACACGGTCATCCTGGCGATGCCGGAGACCATGAGCCGCGAACGCCGCCAGCTGCTGCGCGCCTACGGCGCCCGGATCGTGCTGACGCCGGGCTCCGACGGCATGCGCGGCGCGGTCACGAAGGCCGAGGAAATCGCGGCCGCCACCCCCGGGGCGATTTTGGCCCGCCAGTTCGACAACCCGGCCAACCCGGCCATCCACTACGCGACCACCGGCGTCGAGATCTGGGACGACACCGCGGGAGCCGTCGACATCCTCGTCGCCGGAATCGGCACCGGAGGGACCATCACGGGCACCGGCCAGCTGCTCAAGGAACGCAAGCCATCCGTACGCATCGTAGGCGTCGAGCCGATCGACTCCCCCATCCTCACCGGCGGCAAGCCCGGACCGCACAAGATCCAGGGTCTCGGCGCCAACTTCATACCGAACGTTCTCGACACGCACGTCTACGACGAGATCACCGACGTCACGCTTGCCGACTCCGTGTCCACGGCGCGCGCGCTGGCAACAGATGAGGGCATCCTCTCCGGCATTTCCGGTGGATCGGCTGTCTGGGTGGCAATCGAACAGGCCAAGCGCCCCGAGAACGCCGGCAAGACCATCGTGGTCATCATGCCGAGTTTCGGCGAACGGTACCTCTCCACGGTGCTCTACGAGGACCTGCTGGACTAGTCGGCGAAACCGGGCCGGCGACGCAGCGAATGGGTGTCTTTTCGAGCATCCGTGAGGACCTGGCGATGGCGCGCGCCCACGACCCGGCCGCCCGCAGCAACATCGAGGTGTTCCTGGCGTACAGCGGTCTGCACGCCGTGTGGTCGTATCGAGTGTCCCACCGGCTGTGGGAGGCCGGATTGCGGCTCCCGGCCCGGCTCCTGTCGCAGTTCACCCGGTTCCTGACCGGGATCGAGATCCACCCCGGCGCCCGCATCGGCCGGAGGCTGTTCATCGACCACGGCATGGGCGTGGTGATCGGGGAGACCTCGGACATCGGCGATGACGTGATGGTCTACCACGGGGTCACCCTCGGCGGGAAGACCCGGCACGGGGTGGCCCGGGGGGAGAAGCGGCACCCAACCCTGCACGACGGGGTGACGATCGGCGCCGGCGCCAAGGTGCTCGGGCCCATCGTCATCGGCGCCTGGAGTACCATCGGCGCCAACGCGGTGGTGACCCGGGATGCCCCACCCAAGTCGCTGCTGCTGGGGATCCCGGCCATCGTGCAGCCGGCCAAGACCGATACCATCGAATCCGCCCGCGGGCTGCTGCCCGGCGACGACTGAGGGACAGAGACCAATGACCACCGATACCGCCGCCCTCACCCTCCCCGTACTCGACCTCTCGCGGCTTGACCGGGGCGATGCGGAGGCGGAGGCTTTTCGGGCCGATCTGCGCGAGGCCACCCACTCCTTCGGGTTCTTCTACCTGACCGGTCACGGCGTGCCCGCGGACCTCACGGATCGGGTCATGCGCACCGCCCGAGCCTTCTTCGCCCTCCCCGAAGCCGACAAGATGGCGATCGAGAATCTGAGGAGCCCGCACTTCCGCGGCTACACCCGCGTGGGCGGCGAGCTCACCCAGGGTACGGTTGACTGGCGCGAGCAGATTGACATCGGGCCGGAGCGCCCGGCACTTCCGCGGCCCACGGATGCCGACTACCGGCGTCTCGAGGGACCGAACCAGTGGCCGTCCACTCTCCCCGCGCTACGAGAAGTGATGACCCTCTGGCGCGAAGAGCTCACCGCGGTCGCCCTCCACCTGATGCAGGCCTGGGCGCTGTCGCTCGGTGCCGACGAGAACGTGTTCGACGCGGCCTTCGCCGAGAAGCCGTTCACCCTGATCAAGATCGTGCGCTACCCCGGCAAATCCGATCCCACTCCCCGGCAGGGCGTCGGCGCGCACAAGGACTCCGGGGTGCTGACCCTCCTGTTTGTCGAACCCGGCAAGGGTGGCCTGCAGGTGGAGAAGGATGGCGACTGGATCGACGCTCCCCCGCTCGACGGCGCCTTCGTGGTCAACATCGGCGAGCTGCTGGAGGTGGCCACGAACGGCTACCTCAAGGCCACCGTGCACCGGGTGATCTCGCCTCTGATCGGAGACGACCGGGTCTCGATTCCGTTCTTCTTCGGCCCCGCGCTCGACGCGACCATCCCGCTGCTCAGCCTGCCGGACTCCCTCGAGGCGCCCGGGGTCACGGCCGACCCGAACAACCCGATCTTCTCCACCTACGGGGAGAACGCCCTGAAGAGCCGACTGCGCGCGCACCCGGACGTGGCGGCCATCCACTACTCCGACCTCGCCGAGTAGCCACCGCAGCCGCCGCTGCCGGCGCAGCGATCGTCGCTGCCTAGTGGCGCTACGGCTGGAGGCGCTCCAGCGCCCAGCCGCCGCCCTCCAGTGCCGTGAAACGCAAGCGGTCGTGCAGCCGGGACGTGCGGCCCTGCCAGAACTCGATCGCGTGCGGAATGACCCGGAACCCGCCCCAGTCGGTGGGCCGCGGGATCTCCATGTCGTCGGGGTAACGCCGCTCGACCGCGCGCACCTGCTCTTCGAGCAGTTCGCGGCTCACGATCGGTTCCGATTGCTCACTGGCCAGGGCGGCGATGCGGGCGGGCCGCGGACGACGCGCGAAATAGGCGTCGCTGACGGCGGCATCCGTGGCGCGGGCAGTGCCGTAGACGATCACCTGGCGCTGCATCGGGTACCAGGGGAATAGCAGCGTCACACCGGAATTCTTCCGAAGCGCGCGCCCCTTGCGCGAGTCGTAGTTGGTGACGAACTCGAACCCGCTTCCGTCGAGCCCCTTGAGCAGAACCGTGCGGCTGCTCGGCCGCCCGTCGGGGTCGATGCTGCCGACGACCATGGCGTTCGGCTCATACAGCCCGGCCCCCTCAGCGGCCGCCAACCAGGTCGCGAACTCGAGCATCGGGTCAGAGTTCACCTGCGCCTCGGTCAGGCCCACAGCGCCGTAGTCGGTGTGACTCGTCAGGGATTCCATCAGCATCCTCGCCTCGTTGTCGAACGGTGGATGCGAAAAGCCCCGCCGCCGTTCTCTCCAGACTACGAGAGACCGGCGGCTGGGCAACCGCTGCGTGCGGGGTTGGTCAGTCGTGATCACCGATCTCGGCCAGCCGGGTGGCTTCGTCGGCCGTGATGCAGGAGTCGATCACGGCGTCGAGGGCGCCGTTCATGACCGTGTCCAGGTTGTAGGCCTTGTAGCCGGTGCGGTGGTCCGCAATCCGGTTCTCCGGGAAGTTGTACGTGCGGATGCGCTCGGACCGGTCCATGGTGCGGATCTGGCCCTTGCGCACGAGGGAGGCGGCGGCGTCGATTTCTTCCTGCTGCCGGGCAAGAACGCGGGCACGCAGAACGCGCATGCCGGCTTCCTTGTTCTGCAGCTGGCTCTTCTCGTTCTGCATGGCCACGACGATGCCGGTCGGAAGGTGGGTGATGCGCACGGCGGAGTCGGTCGTGTTCACGGACTGGCCGCCGGGGCCGCTCGACCGGTACACGTCGATCTTGAGGTCGTTCGCACTGATCTCGATCTCTTCGGGCTCGTCGACCTCAGGGAAGACGAGCACGCCGGCGGCGGAGGTGTGGATGCGTCCCTGCGACTCGGTGGCCGGCACTCGCTGAACGCGGTGCACGCCCCCCTCGTACTTGAGGTGCGCCCAGACGCCCTCGGCAGGGTCGCTCACGTTGCCCTTGATGGCGAGCTGGATGTCTTTGATGCCGCCGAGGTCGCTCGTGGTCTGCTCGATGATCTCGGTTTTCCAGCGCTTCGACTCCGCATAGTGCAGGTACATGCGGAGCAGGTCGGCGGCGAATAGTGCGGATTCCGCACCGCCCTCCCCCATCTTGATCTCCATGATCACGTCGCGGGCGTCGAGCGGGTCGCGCGGAATCAGCAGGCGCCGCAGCTTTTCGGCCGCGTTTTCCAGCTGCTCCACCAGACCGGGGATCTCCGCGGCGAAGTCGGCGTCCTCGTCCGCGAGTTCCCGCGCGGCATCGAGGTTCTCGCCGATCTCTTTCCACTCGTGCCAGGCCGCGATGATGCGGCTGAGCTCGGCATAACGACGGTTGACCTTCTTCGATCGGGCCGGGTTCGCGTGCAACTCGGGATCCGCCAGCTGAGACTGGAGCTCATCGTGCTCAGCCAGCAGAGTCAGGACAGACTCGAACATCAGTGATCCTTGTCTGACCCACCGAGGGTCGGCATCGACTTCTGAACCTGCATCAGGAACTCGACGTTGGACGTGGTCTCCTTCAGACGACCGAGGATGACCTCCAGTGCCTGCTGCTGTTCTAGCCCGGCGAGGGCGCGTCGCAGTTTCCAAGTGATCTTGACTTCGTCCGCGCTCATCAGCATTTCTTCACGCCGGGTGCCGGATGCGTTGACATCCACCGCGGGGAAGATGCGCTTGTCGGCCAAGTGGCGCGACAGGCGGAGCTCCATGTTGCCCGTGCCCTTGAACTCCTCGAAGATAACCTCGTCCATCTTGGATCCGGTCTCCACCAGGGCGGAGGCGAGGATGGTGAGCGAGCCACCGTTCTCAATGTTGCGCGCCGCGCCGAAGAAACGCTTCGGCGGGTACAGCGCGGACGCGTCGACGCCGCCGGAGAGGATCCGGCCCGACGGCGGGGCCGTCAGATTGTAGGCGCGGCCCAGGCGGGTGATCGAGTCGAGCAGCACGACGACGTCGTGGCCCAGTTCGACGAGACGCTTGGCGCGCTCGATAGCGAGCTCGGCGACCGTGGTGTGGTCTTCGGCGGGACGGTCGAAGGTGGAGGCAATGACCTCACCCTTCACCGTGCGCTGCATGTCGGTGACCTCTTCGGGACGCTCATCGACCAGGACGACCATGAGGTGGACCTCGGGGTTGTTCGTGGCAATGGCGTTTGCGATCTGCTGCATGACGATGGTCTTGCCGGCCTTAGGCGGTGCGACAATCAGGCCGCGCTGTCCTTTGCCGATCGGGGCAACCAGGTCGATGATCCGCTGCGTCAGCTTGCCCGGCTCGGTTTCGAGGCGCAGCCGCTCCGTCGGGTACAGCGGGGTGAGCTTCTGGAACTCGACGCGGTTCGCGGCCTCTTCGACGGTCAGGCCATTTATGGAGTCGACCTTGACGATCGCGTTGTACTTCTGGCGTCCGCTCTGATCGCCTTCGTGCGGCTGGCGGATGGAGCCGACGACGGCGTCGCCCTTGCGCAGGTTGTACTTCTTGACCTGGCCGAGCGAGACGTAGACGTCGCTCGCACCCGGCAGGTAGCCGGAGGTGCGCACGAACGCGTAGTTGTCGAGGATGTCGAGGATGCCGGCGACGGGGATCAGCACGTCGTCGTCGTTCAGCTCCGGCTCGAAGTCGTCGCCGGTGGTGACGCCGCGACGCTTGCGGTCACGGAAACGGTTGCGGTTGCTACGGCCGTTCAGGTCGTCTTCGAGTCCGGCGCGGTCGGGACCGGCGTTGCGCTCCTGACCCTGACGCTCTTGGCCCTGGTTGCGGTCCTGGCGGTCCTGACCCTGACGCTCCTGGCGGTCCTGGCGGTCCTGGGCGCGATCCTGGCTCTGCTGGGCATGGCGGTCCTGACCCTGGTTGCGATCCTGACCCTGGTTGCGGTCCTGATTCTGATGGTCCTGGCTCTGGCCCTGGCCGCGGTTGCCGGTCTGGCGTTGCTGACGGGCGGTCTCCTCACCGCGCTCGGCGCTACGCTCGGCGCCCTGCGTGCGGTCGCCCCCGCGGCTGCGGTTGCGGTTGCGGCCCTGTCGGGGCTGTTCCGTCTGCTCGGACAGTTCGCCCTGATCGGCGTGGTCGCCGCGCTCGGTCGATTCGGCCTGATCGGTGACGACGGTCTCGACCGGGGCGTGCTGCTCGGTTCCGGTCTCGGTGCCGGACTGGGTTCCTGTCTCCGTGGCGAATTCGTCGGCGTTGTTGCGCGCGTCGATGCTGTTGCGGGCGCCGCCGTTGCGGCCACCGCGTGAGCTACCGCGACGCGACCGGCCGGAACCGGTGGTCTCGGGTGCCGCCTCGGTGATCTCGGGGATCTCCTCGGCCACGACTGCGGTCTCGGCGACCGCCTCAAGCGGGGCAGCAGCCTCGGTGATTGTTTCAGTCTCAACGGTGGGGGCCTCGGTGTCCACGATGGGGGCGGCGGCGGCTTCGGCCGCTGCCTTCACGGTGACCGACGTGGCACGTTTGCGAGCCTGGCGGACCGGCTTCGTGGCCGGGGCTACGGTCTCGGTCACGGGTGACTCCGGCAAGGCGCCGGCATAGGTGGTGGGGGCAGTGGTGCGGCGGAGGGTCGCGGCGTCATCCGGAACGATCATGCCGATGCCCAGGTCGCCGTCAGCGTTGACGTGCGCCACGGCGGGAGCCGTGGTCGCGGTGGAGGCGCGGCGGGACACGCGCTTGCGCGGCGCGGCAACGGTGACGTTGGCAGCAACGTCGGTGGTCGAGGCCGCGTCGGTCGCGGCGTCGGCCGCGGGAATCGCCTCTTCGACGGGAACGGCGGCCGTGGTGTCGGCGGCCGTGGTGTCGGCGGAGACACCCGAGGATGCGCTCTTGGCCTGCTCGGCGGTGATTGCTCCTACGAGCTCTCCCTTGCGAAGCTTTGATGCACCCGGGATACCCAGCTCGAGCGCCAGAGCCAGAAGCTCGGCGACGCGAAGGGTGGTGAGGTGCGAGGAATCCGCACCGGGGGTGAGGAGGTTGACGTCAGTCACGAAAAATGTCCTTTCCCCTGGCGTCATGCGTGCTGGCCAGGGAAGCTGTTGCAGCGTCTCACGCGCTGCGGGTGGTCCAATCCCAAAGTGATGTGGATTGAAGTGAACACACACAGCTACGCATAGATGATGCGATAGCAGTGAGTTACAGGGAATGCACCGGAGAAGAGAGCCGGGCGTTACGCGGTTCCATCGGTTGCACTTTTACTGTAGCAGAACGTAAGAACGCCGAGGACCGACCGGATACGGCGTGTCCTTGGCTTTCAGATACTCCTTGACATGAGTGAGTCCTCACAGCCGTCAGCGATGAGTCACCGCTGCCGGGTCCAACCGGCTCGGTGCTCCGGCCCGCGTCCCGAACGAATTCGACGGAGATTCTGCCCGAATCGGCCCTGAAAACTCCGAAAAGGCAGTTGTGAACGAGAATCTCCGTCGAATTGGTTCACCACCGGATCGGGCGCTGCGCCTTCGAGGAACACTGCCCGGGCGGTGCAGTCGACTGACCGACCGGGAGCGACACAACCGATCGATTCGGACTCGCTTCTCTAACGCTCGGTGCGGGTGACGGTTGCACCCAGCACGTCGACGGCCAGCATCAGCGCCTGCCAGGGCGTTTCGGACTCGGCGGCGACGAGCTCGGCCGCGACGAGTCGCTGCCCTGGGTCACTGGCCAGCACCAGGATCGATGGGCCGGCGCCGGAGACGACGGCGGCGAAGCCGTGCTCCCGGAGCAGGGTGATCAGCCGGTTGGTCTCCGGCATGGCGGCGGCACGGTAGCTCTGGTGCAGTTTGTCCTCGGTGGCCGCGAGGAGCAGTTCGGGGCTCTGGATCAGGGCCGCGATCAGCAGGGCCGAGCGCGACAGGTTGAAGACGGCGTCTTCGTGCGGCACGCTCTCGGGCTGCAGGCTGCGGGCGAGCGCCGTGGACATGGCGTGCTCCGGAACGAACACGAGCGGCTTGACGCCGCGGTGCACCATCAGCTTCTTGTGGCGCGGTCCGTCGGGTGTCATCCACGCGATCGTGAGACCACCGAACAGGGCGGGCGCCACGTTGTCGGGGTGCCCCTCCATCTCAGTCGCGAGGGCCAGGAGCGCCTCCGCGTCGATGTCGACGATGCCCTCGAGCAGGCCCTTCGCGGCCATGATCCCGGCGACGATGGCGGCGCCGGACGAGCCCATGCCGCGGCCGTGCGGGATCTCGTTGTGGGCAATGAGGTTCAGTCCGGGCAGTTCCTGGCCGTAGGCGGCGAAGGCGTGGATGAGGGCGCGCACGACGAGGTTGGTCTCATCGGTGGGCACCACGCCTTCTCCGACGCCGTGCACCTCGACCGTGACGCCCGGCTCATCGCGAACGGAGACCTGGAGGTGGTCGTGGTGTGCCAGGGCCAGACCCAGGGTGTCGAAACCGGGGCCGAGGTTGGCCGTGGTCGCCGGCACCTGCACGGTGACGGAACGGCCCGAGAGCACCGACTTGCCGGAGAGGGCCTCGGCGATGGTCATTTCTGGACCAGCCCGAGGACGCTGGCGATTTCGGCGGTGTCGACAGGCACGATGGTCGGCTTGACGTCGGAGCCGTCCGCGGTGCGGAGCGCCCACTGCGGGTCCTTCAGACCGTGGCCGGTGACCGTGAGTACCACGGTGGAGCCGGCCGGGATGAGTCCGGCTTCGGCGCGTTCGAGCAGGCCGGCGACGCTGATCGCAGAGGCCGGCTCGACGAAGATGCCGACCTCGGCCGACAGGATGCGGTAGGCCTCGAGGATCTTATCGTCGCTGATCGCGCCGAAGTAGCCGTCGGTCAGGGTACGCGCGGCGAGGGCGAGGTCCCAGGATGCCGGGTTGCCGATGCGGATGGCGCTGGCGATGGTCTCCGGGTGGTCGACGCGGTGGCCGAGCACGATCGGGGCGCTGCCAGCAGCCTGGAACCCGAACATGCGCGGCAGCTTCGTAGTGGCGCCGCGCTCGAGCTCTTCGGTGTACCCGCGTGTGTAGGCGGTGTAGTTGCCAGCATTGCCGACGGGGACGATGTGGATGTCCGGCGCGTCTTCCAGCACCTCGACGACCTCGAAGGCGGCCGTTTTCTGGCCTTCGATCCGGTCGGGGTTGACCGAATTGACCAGGTGCACGGGGTAATTCGCGGAGAGGTCGCGGGCGATGTCGAGGCAGTCGTCGAAATTGCCCTGCACCTGCAGCAGCTGCGCGTTGTGTGCGATGGCCTGGCTGAGCTTGCCCATGGCGATCTTGCCCTCGGGCACCAGCACGACGGCCTGGATTCCGGCGTGGGTCGCGTAGGCGGCGGCCGACGCAGAGGTGTTGCCGGTGGACGCGCAGATGACGGCCTTGGCACCGTCTTCGACGGCCTTGGAGATGGCCATGGTCATGCCGCGGTCCTTGAAGGAACCGGTCGGGTTCATGCCCTCGTACTTGATCAAGACCTTCGCGCCCGTGCGAACGGAGAGCGCCGGAGCCGGAATCAGCGGGGTGCCCCCCTCGCCGAGAGTGATGATGGGCGTCGCATCCGTGATGTTGAGGCGGTCCGCGTACTCGCGCAGCACGCCGCGCCACTGCCGGGAAGCCGTCTTCACGACTGGTTTCGGCAGAGTCTCTCGTTCGCTGGACATCAGGCTCCTTCAACTCTCAAAACGGATGCGACATTGGTGACAAATCTGTTCGCGGCGAGGTCTGTCACGGTGGCCGCCAGGGCAGCCTCCGTAGCCTCGTGCGTTCCGATAACTAGGGTAGCCGTGGCGGAGACGGCGGAGCGACTCGCGGTGCCCGGCTGGGCCGGCGTCATCGACTGCTCGACCAGTGCCAGGGACACGCCGTGGTCGCTGAACACGCTGGCGAGCGTGGCGAGAACGCCGGGTTCGTCGGTGACTTCCAGGGTGACGGCGTAGCGCGTGACGATCTGGCCGATGTCGAAGACCGGCAGGTCGGCGTGCTGGGACGCGGGAACGCCGGGGCCACCGGCGATGTGGCGGCGGGCCAGTGACACCAGGTCGCCGAGCACGGCGGACGCCGTCTCCACTCCCCCGGCGCCGGCGCCGTAGAACATCAAGCTGCCGGCCGACTCCGCTTCGACAAAGACCGCGTTGTTGGCGCCGTGCACGGAGGCGAGCGGGTGGCTGCGGTGAACCATGGCCGGGTAGACCCGGGCGGAGACGCCCTGCTGGCCGCTTTCGGCGTCGACGAGGCGTTCGCAGATGGCGAGCAGCTTCACGACGTAGCCGGCCTTACGGGCTGAGTCGATCTGCGCGGGCGTGATGGCGGTGATGCCCTCGCGGTAGACGGATGCGAGCGGCACGGTCGTGTGGAAGGCGAGGCTGGCCAGAATGGCCGCCTTCTGCGCCGCGTCGTACCCGCCGATGTCGGCGGTCGGGTCGGCCTCGGCGTAGCCGAGGTCGGTGGCCAGGGCGAGAGCCGCCTCGAGGGTGTCCCCCTCAGTGTCCATCCGGTCGAGGATGAAGTTGGTGGTGCCGTTCACGATGCCGAGGATGCGGTTGACCTGGTCGCCGCCGAGACTCTCGCCGAGCGGCCGAACGATCGGGATCGCACCGGCCACGGCCGCCTCGTACTTGAGCTGTGCGCCGACCTGGTCGGCGGCGGCGAAGAGTTCGGGCCCGTGGGTGGCCAGCAACGCCTTGTTGGCGGTGACGACATCCGCCCCCGAGTTGATCGCCATCAGAATGTATGAGCGTGCGGGCTCGATGCCGCCCATCAACTCGATGACGACGTCGGCGCCGAGGATCAGGGTCTCGGCGTCGGTGGTGAACAGCTCGCGGGGCAGGTCGACGGTGCGCTCGGCGTCGACGTCGCGCACCAGGATGCCGACGAGCTCGAGGCTGGCACCCACCCGGTTGGCGAGTTCTTCACTGTTTTCGAGCAGCAGCCGGGCGACCTGGGCGCCGACGGAGCCGCCTCCCAGCAGTGCGACGCGCAGATTGCGGTATTCGATCATCGGGCGGGTTCCTTCGGTAGATCGGTCGAGCCGGTGGTCGAGCCGGTGGTCGAGCCGGTGGTCGAGCCGGTCGAGCCCGAGACCCCGGTGTCGCGGGCGAGCAGGTCGGCGATAGTCTCGCCGCGCACCAGCATCCGCGGGATGCCGTCGGCCACCGCGACCACGGCCGGCCGGCCGAGGAAGTTGTAGTTGTTCGACAGCGACCAGCAGTAGGCGCCGGTGGCCGCGACGGCCACCAGGTCGCCCGGGGCCACGTCGCCGGGGAGATAGTCAGCGTCGACGACGATGTCGCCGCTCTCGCAGTGCTTGCCGGCGAGGCGCACCAGCACCGGGTCGGCCGCCGACACGCGGCCGGCGAGCCGCACGGTGTAGTCGGCGCCGTAGAGGGCGGGGCGGGCGTTGTCGCTCATGCCTCCGTCGACACTGACATAGAGGCGCGGGTTGCCGGCCACGTCGACGGACTTGGTGGTTCCGACCTCGTAGAGGGTGATTCCGGCCGGGCCGATGATGTAACGTCCCGGCTCGAAGGCGACCACGGGCACCGGGATGCCGAGGGCGCTGCACTGCGCGGCGACGATGTCGGCCAGGATGGCCGCGAGCTCGCCGATCGGGGTGGGGGTGTCGGCCAGGGTGTAGGCGATGCCGAAGCCGCCGCCGAGGTTCAGCTCGGGGACGGGGCCGCCTGCGAGCAGGGCGGCGTGCACGGCGAGGAGGCGCGACGCGGATTCGGCGAAGCCGTCGGCGCCGAAGATCTGCGAGCCGATGTGGCAGTGCAGGCCGCGGAAGTCCAGGCTCGGCTCGGCCCGGATGAGGCCCACCAGCGCCGCGGCGTCATCGAGCGTCACGCCGAACTTCTGGTCTTCGTGCGCCGTGGCGAGGAATGCGTGGGTGTGCGCGTGCACGCCGCTGTTCACGCGCAGCCGAACGGCCTGCACGATGCCGTGCCGGGCGGCGGCCGCGGCGACGCGCCCGATTTCGACCAGGCTGTCGATCACGATGGTGCCGACGCCGACGCGGCAGGCCTCGTCGATCTCGGCCAGGGATTTGTTGTTGCCGTGATAGCCGAGCCGGTTCGGCGGGCTGCCGGCCGCCAGCGCCACGGCGAGTTCGCCGCCGCTGCAGACGTCGATGTTGAGACCTTCGGCCAGCATCCAACGGGCGATCTCGGTGGACAGGAACGCCTTGCCGGCGTAGTAGATGTGCACGCTCGTGCCGATGCGGGCGAACTCGGCCTCGAAGGCGGCGCGGAGCGAGGCCGCGCGGGCGCGGGCATCCGTTTCGTCGACCAGATAAAGAGGAGTGCCGAATTCGGCGGCCAGGGCGGAGGCGGTGCAGCCGCCGATGAGGAGTTCCCCCTGCGGGGTGCGGTCGATGGTGGCCGGCCAGAGGCCATCGGCGAGCGCATTGGCGTCGTCGGGCAGGCAAAGCCAGTCGGGGGCGAGCGGGTTGGTGGCCACGGGTGAAAACCTCACGGGAAATGTCGAGTGGGTGTCTCACTGAGTGGCGAGCGAACCCGGATTGGTCCCTGAAGCCAGTGAACGGATGCCGTCGGCTGCGACCGGGGACCTGTCCCGAGTGTAGCGAACGCCGCCGGTGCGCGCCGAATCGCGTTACGTCCCGCTGCGTGGCGGGCTGCGCGGGCTGGGCAGCGGGGCGGGCCGCGATCAGACCAGCGCGGCGGTTTCGGCCACGTCGACGATCCACGCCTCCGGGTCGCTCATGACCGACGAGCCGCTGCTAGTCCAGATGCGCCGCATCTTGAGGAGCATCTTCTCCGCCTCCCGGACCGAGCCCAATTCCAGGTCGACCATGACGAAGTTCGGAACAGTCACCGAGCGGAGGATCGTGTAGCGGATCACCCCCGATCCGCGGCGGTCGGCCGGGTCCAGGTCGAAGGCGCGTTTCCAGCGGTCATAGTCGGGCACTGGGTGCTGAATGCGCAGGACAGTCATGGAGCCTCCTCGAACAAGCGAATGCGCGACCGGCGGTTCCTTTCAGCCTACGACCCCGCGGTCACCGTGTCAGGCCCCGGTTTGGTCACGGTTCGAACGGTCCGCGAGCGGCGCGGCGTGCCGCTCACGGCTCAGCCCGCTCCGCAGCCGCCGAGGGTGGTCAACGACTGACGGCTCAGCGTCAACGAGCTCGACTGCAGCGTGAGTCGCGCTCGATCCGCGGTCACGTTCACTCCGGCGAGGGTGACCCCCTCGGGGAGGTACTGGGCCACGCAGATGCGGAGCGGTTCCTCACCCAGAACACGAGATAGCAGGTTGCCGGCGTCGATGCTGCCGCCGCCTGAGGTGACGCTGGCACCGCTCGGCGTGAGCAGCAGTGCGTCGGCGCCCACGCTCGGCGTCGCCGAGGCGCGGTAGCCGATCGGAAAGCCGAGCACCTCCAGGCTGCCGCTGTAGCTGATCTCGTCCTTCCCGAGTTCGACGCCGGCGTCGGGGACATTGCTCGGCAGAGCCTGGCTCAGCAGGGTGTTGAGGGAGTCGGGTTCGAGGTCGATGATGCCGCGCACGTCGCCGACGGGCTGGGATTGGTCGAGCGGGACATCCGTCGCCACGACGTGCACGGATGCCGGCACGCCGTCCACGGTCAGGGTGCCTGATTCCAGGGCCACCCGGTCGAAGCTGCCGCCGAGGTACTGCGCGATGACCGACAGGCCTCCGATGGAGACGGCCACGTCCCCGGTCACGGTGTCGGGCAGGTTCGAGGCGATCTCCTGCTCGATCTGGCCCTCGGCGTAGCTGCGCAGTCCCCCGTCGACGAAGAAGAAAGCAGCGACGAGCCCGACCACGACCAGACCCGCGACGATGAACGCCCCGAGCCCGCGACGACGGGATTTCCTGGCGGACGCGTCCATGCCTACATGCGTTCCGGTGCGGAGACGCCGAGCAGGCCGAGGCCGTTGCGGATGACCTGGCCGGTGGCGTCGTTGAGCCAGAGCCGGGTGCGGTGCAGGTCGGTGATCGGTTCGTCGCCGAGCGGGATCACCCGGCAGCTGTCGTACCAGCGGTGGTAGTAGCCGGCAACCTCTTCGATGTAGCGGGCGATACGGTGGGGCTCGCGCAGTTCGGCGGCCTGCGCGACGACGCGCGGGTATTCCTGCAACACGCCGAGCAGGGCCGATTCGCTGTCGTGGGTGAGCAGCTCTGGGGCGAATGCGGTGCGTTCCACCCCCGCGGTGGCCGCGTTGCGGGCGACTGAGCAGGTACGGGCATGCGCATACTGCACGTAGAAGACCGGGTTCTCGTTGGTGCGCTTGCCGAGCAGGTCGAGGTCGATGTCGAGCTGGGTGTCGCTGCTGGACCGCACCAGGGAGTAGCGGCCGGCGTCCACGCCGACGGCGTCGACGAGGTCGTCGAGGGTGACGATCGTTCCGTTCCGTTTGCTCATGCGCACCGGTTCGCCGTTGCGCAGCAGGTTGACCATCTGTCCGATCAGGATCTGCAGGTTCACGCCGGGCACGTCGCCGAACGCCTCGACCATGGCCATCATGCGGCCGACATAGCCATGGTGGTCGGCGCCGAGCATGATCAAGTTCTGGTCGAAACCGCGCTCACGCTTGTCGAGGTAGTAGCCGAGGTCGCCGGAGATGTAGGCCGGTTCGCCGTTGGAACGGATGATGACGCGGTCGCGGTCATCGCCGAACGTGGTCGTGCGCAGCCAAATGGCCCCGTCTTCTTCGAAGATGTGGCCCTGTTCGCGCAGCCGTTCGATGGCCCGGTTGACGGCGCCGGACTCGTGCAGGGAGTCTTCGTGGAAGTACACGTCGAAGTCCACGCCGAAGCCGTGCAGCTTCTCCTTGATCTCGGTGAACATCAAATCGACGCCGACGCTGCGGAAGACTTCCTGCTGCTCATCGCGGGCCAGCACCGCGATGTCGCCTTCGTGGCTGGCCACGACCTGGTCGGCGATGTCTCCGATGTAGGCGCCGCCGTAACCGTCTTCGGGGGTGGGCTCGCCCAGATAGCCGGCGAGCACGCTGCGGGCGAAGCGGTCGATCTGCGAGCCGTGGTCGTTGAAGTAGTACTCGCGGGTGACGTCGGCGCCCTCCGCCTGCAGCACCCGGGCCAGGCTGTCACCCACGGCCGCCCAGCGCACGCCGCCCATGTGGATGGGGCCGGTGGGATTGGCGGACACGAATTCGAGGTTGATCTTGAGGCCGTCGTAGAGGTGCCCGGTGCCGTAAGCGGGGCCCGCATCGACGATGGTCTTGGCGAGTGCGCCGGCGGCGGCGGCCTCGAGACGGATGTTGATGAAGCCGGGTCCGGCGACGTCCACCGAGGCCACGTCGGGAAGCTGTTCCAGGCCGGCAGCCAGTTCGGCGGCCACCTCGCGCGGGTTGGAGCCGAGTGGCTTGGCGATCTTCATCGCGATGCTGGAGGCCCAATCACCGTGGTCGCGGTTTCTCGGACGCTCGAGGGTGACATCCGCCCCGGTCAGGTTGACGTCGGTCACGTCGATTCCGGCCTCGCGTCGACGCTCGCTCAACTGGAGGATGAGGTCGAGCAGGGATTGGGAAAGCTCAGCGGGAGTCACGACAAGCAAGCTTACCGGCCCGGTCACAGACAACCCTCTTGGTAAGGTCAAGCGTGACTCACTCCCTCTCGCCCAGACTCCCGCGCGGACGGCTCCTGCGCACCACCCTTCTCCTTGCCACCGGCACGGTCGCCGTCGTGGCGCTGGCTGCCTGCGGTTCGGGTTCCACCCCGGAAAGCAGCCCGTCGGCAGCGTCGCCATCATCTACTCCCGGGTCGACGTCGGACGCGACGCAGACACCGGGGCCCACCGCGACGCCGACGCCCACCCCCACGGCAGCAGGCACCCCGGTCACATTTACCTGCGACCAGGTGCTCACCCTCGACGACGTCTACGCCTTCAACCCGAGCTACGGCACCGCCCCCGGTTTCGAGCCGACCATCGCCGCGGGTCAGACGGCGGCAGAGTACCAGGGGCTGAATTGCGGACTGCTCAATCAATCCAGCGACGGAACGATCGAGGTCTCGGTGACCCAGCCCAACGACGTGCTGCTGTCGCAGCTGAAGAACGATGCCATCAGCTCCAGCCAGATCGTTCCCACGTATGGCACGCCGCCCGCCGTCGAGGGCTATTTTTCGGCTGCCGGCGGCACTGGTGTGGCTCAGGTCTTCACCTCCACCTACTGGATCACGGTGGGCTCGAGCGAGTTCGTCGAGCCGGGCGACGCCGAGTCACTCGTTTCCGCGGCGATCGCGAACCTGCAGTAACACGCCCGGGCGGACCGCGCGGCGGAACCCACCTGAACCTGCCCGAACCTGCCGAATTCGGCCTTTCCGGTCGAGTTCGGGTGGTGTGCCGGGCGGGCTCGACCGCATCCGTCGAACTCGATGCGGAACATCGCCTGCCCGGATGCTGATAACCTAGTGTTTTCCCTGGCCCCCATAGCTCAGGGGATAGAGCACTGCCCTCCGGAGGCAGGGGCGGCAGTTCGAATCTGCCTGGGGGCACAACAGTCAGAGTTCGTGCGAACACTCGGGTCGCGGGCTAATCGGTGACAAGATCTGAAGGCTTTGTTACGCCGTTTGCCCACACTGGCCCACAGTTCCTCGCCGCCGACTCTGATGCCCTGCCGCTCGGCTACGCCCGGATCCCGGCACCCCGCTGCCGGCCTACCGGCTCAGTGCCTACCGGCTCAGTGCGGAAACCATCGCGCAAGGCGAACTCGATGCGCGGACCGGGGAACTCAACAGGGCGCGGATGCGTGACCCGGTAGGTGTGCGGCATGAAGCCCTCGCCGACGAGGCTCGGCGTCGCTATGCCGTGGTCGCACCGGTCACCCGCGCTACCGACAGGTCAGCGATGACCATTGAGCCACACCGGGGCGGGACCGCCGCCATCCGATGGGTACGCAGATCAGCTGAGGAGCGCGACGGGATCACGTGGACGTCGGCGCCCGCGGCGGTCGGTCGGGTCTGGGAGCACGTCGTCGGAGCCCCACCGCAACGACTCGAGACCGCGGTACTTACAGACGATGGCCGGGGAAGGGCTGCCACCAAGACCTTCCCCCCGTTCGAATCCGGAGGCAGCGAGGTTGCTGTGCCCCGGCCCCTCCGGAATCGCGTGCAACGCGGAGAATACCGCTACCGCCTCTGAAGCTCCGGGCCCGGTGGTGGACCGGTTCGACGGAGATTCTGGTCTGAAACCACATTTTTGGGTTTCCTGGGGCAGTTTCGGGCAGAATCTTCGTCGAATTCGTTCGGGAGAGAGTTGCTGCTCAGCCTGTGACGAGAAGACACGGGAGTCCCGGAACGCTCGCTCGGGAACCACGGACCGCTCCCTCAGAAGTCGCGGAACCCACGCTCATCCCGCGTCGCGGTCGATCGCCTGTGCCGGTTTGGGAGCAACTGCCCCGCCCCTCCCTCGAAACCCGGTGACGGCCCGTCCGGAGATTCCCGCGACGCGGGTCGAGCCCGTCGAGACCAAGAGCTACAGCGCTGCCCGCTTGCTCGGCAGTGCCACCAGCGTCTGCTCCGGATCTACCTCGACCGGTGGCCCAAGCCAGTACTGCGTTCCGGTGCGGCTGATCGTNGTGCGCTTCTGCCCACGCTGGCGGTTTCTCACAGTCGACCCAGAGACATCCGCCGTCACGGACTGCCATTGCGGCGCGCTGTTTCTCGGTGAAGAGTCGTTCGTCGCGGCCGACGCTGATGATCTGGCCGTTGTCGTCGAATTTGATGCCGCGGGTCCCGGTGTCGCAGAGCAGCCGGTCGATGGTCTCCTGCGAGATCGGGACCGGGTTGCCCTCGATCTGCCCGTGGCCGGCCGGTGCGGCCGACTGCCGCGCCTCTGCTTCCTGCGCGTCTGCTTCCGGCTTGAGCGCCTTCTCGGTCACGATCACGCGCACCGAGGGTCGGCGCCCGCCGAAGACCCGGCCCGGGTCGGCCTCGCCGGCGATTTTGAGCAGCTGCACCATGGAGTCAGCGGCGATCTGTTCGGTCGTGCGGGGGTCGTCTTGCATCTTCTTGGCCCAGGCCGCCCGCTCTGCATCCACGAATCGCACCCCGCCGCGGCGCGGGCCCGTGATCGAGTCGAACGTGGAGAGCACGAACTCGCCGTCTTCGGGGGCAAACAGCCCGCTGAGTCGTACGTTGCCGTTGCCCAGCCGGTAGACCCGCAGGTAGCGGTCGTCGGAGGCCTGCTTCTCCCGGGCGGCGATGCCGGCCTCGTCAAGCCGGTCGCGCATCCGTCTCGCCCATTTGAACACCTGATCGGCATTCAGTGACGACGCCTCCGCCAGGAGCGCCTCCAGCGCCACCGCGAGCTTCTCGGCGGTGACCGAGGCGTCGATCTGGCCCAGCCCCGCGCGGATCGACTCGGCCGCGTCGACGGAGAGGGTTCCGGCGGTGACGGCCCGGGCGATCGGTGCCTGCCACGGCACCTTCGCCTCGAATTCGGCGACCTCGGCGGCATCCCTGTCGGGCGAGGAGAGCGCCGCCTCGACGAGCTTGTCGGCCGCCTCGGCATCGGCCATCATGGTGCCGACTGCGACCAGCTTGTAGGCGTCGCCCTTGGACGAGCCGGTCGAGTTCTGGATCAGGGCCTCCGGCGAGAGGTACCCCTGCTGCGCCGCCAGGCCCGAGTGCCCGAGCTCCGGTCGGGAACGCTCGGCGATGGTCGCCGCCATCCAGGCGGCATAGGTATCGACGAGACGGCGGATCGAAGCGATTCGCTTCTGACCGGCCAACACCTCGGCATCAGGAAGGGCCGAGAAGTCAGCGCATGACGAGCCCAGCAGGGCCACGGCATCGGCCGCCTGCCTGAGGTCTTCCGCGAGGTTGGTCATGTTACGAGGATACCTCATTGCGTACACATAGTCGAGAGTTTGTCGGATGGTTGAGGATTTTTGGAGGTTGAGATTCGAAGTCCTGTTCATCGATCTTGGAGGTATCGCTTCGGGTCTCGCCCAGCTCGACCACCGGGTCGGGAGCTCTCTGAGGCTGGGCGGCCGCCCCGTTGTCCCCGGGAAAAGCCGGGCCTACCATGTGTCGCAGCCCCACTTCGGGGACCGAGCGTCGTTGCCGTGCCTCGGCGGGTTGCCGCACACAGGTCTCGGGCATTGCTCCGGATGTCCGCGTCCTGCACATCACAGGACGGGACTGACCATGAGCACGTATCTGTTTGAAGCGAACTACGTGGGCGAAGGTATCAGGGGCCTCATGCGCGAAGGCGGCACCGGCCGTCGGGAGGCGCTGGTCGCAGCCCTCAAATCGGTGGGTGGGTCGGTCGAGAGTTTCTACTACGCCTTCGGGGAGACCGACGTTCTGGGGGTCATCGAGGTTCCGGAGCCGTCCGACGCCGCCAAGAAAACGCCGGCGTATCGGGCTCCCGGCCAGTAGGTCTGCAGCGGCGTTCTCCCGCTCTAGCGCAGCATCCATGGGCACTCGGATGCGGTGACGCCCCGAGCCGGATGGCCATCGGCTGACACTTACTCCGCCCAGTTGCCCGGAACGACGACGACCAGTCTGCAGCGCGGACATCGGTGACAGGACGCGAGCCCCTGAGCGGTGTCCACACCGTCGGGGGTCATTTCGGCCCCGCACGCCGGACACACCGGGCCGTCACCGTCGAGGGCGAACTCTTCCATTACTCCAGTCTGCGGCGTCCGTGCGGGCCGGTGCCGCGGCAACCGTCTCGCGCGCATCGTGCGCCGTTGCGCGCGTGGCACGCAAGGCGCGCAGCGGCGCAGCTCCGGCGCGACGCCGACTGGCGGCGACGCGGAAAGGGAATCGGTACGCGACGCGGAAAGGGAATCGGCACGCGAAGCGGAAAGGGAAACAGTGCGGGAACGACCGGGCTCTGTGCCATGCTGACCGAATCGACGATCGGGGGCTCTCAGTGGTGCGTGACCACGGCTCCAAAGACGCGTACTCGCTGGCCCAGCGCGATCCGGCCTACCTCGCGGCGGTTCGGGTCGCTTACTCGGGAGAGAAGAACGTGCTCAACGCCCTGTGGTGGGCGACTCACCCCGCCGAGGCGGCACCGGATGGCTCACCGTCCCCGGCAAACCAGCTGCGCGACCTCCAGAAGCGCGTCTTCTCGGCGAACGGCGACTCCGTCGGCGATCCGAAGGCCACCGCCGCACTGCGGGAGCTGCAGGCCACGGTGGCCGCCGCCCGTGCCGCGATCGCCGCCGCGATCCGTGCGGCCGAATTCGCGGTCAACACCCAGCCGCCCCGCTCCCCCGGTGAGTCGACGGCACCGAGGAAGACTGGTCCCCGGACGATGCACGAGGGGACGTCCGAGGGTTCGCTTCAACCGTTTTTCGAGGAGGTACTCGACGAGACTGCGCTGCCCGCCAGGGGACGCGACCGCAACGCTCTCCTGGTTCTCGGCATCCTTGTCGCACTGGGTGTCGGTTTCGTCGTCGGCACTCTAACGAATGCCTCGCTCGTCACCGCATCGCTTTCTGCGGATCCCGTGAACGCGGAGGACACCTGCGGCCAAGTGAGTGACGTTGTGACGCTGATGCACAATGCGTACGGTTCGCTGCTCGCAGTGCCCTCAACCCAGCAGGAGTTCGAGGGAGCCGCACGGCTCGTTGCGCGGCTGAGCGCCCGCGTGGACACCGTGCCCGGCTCCGCGGTGGCGGACCAGGTGGAGGCCCTGAAGGGCCTGCTGCCGTCGTCGGCCAGCGAGCAAATCGATCCGCTGTCGACAGAGTGGGGGCAGGCTCTGGCCCGTGTCAGCGCGGCCTGCAGCGCTGCCGGGTTCGACATCAGCGTGGACGCCTGGATTGGCGGCTGACGGCACCGGCCCGGTCGGGAGCGCGATTTCTCGGATGCATGGACCTTCGGTTTGATGAGCTGGACTTTCCGTCTTGGCCGCCCGCTCCGCGCGATCAGGCGGTGCGCTCTACCCCCGCCAGAATCGCGGTGCCGAGCTCTGCCGGCCCGGTGAACTGGAGCCAGTGCCCGGTGGGCAGGTCCACGTACTCGACGTCGTGCAGGCGGGCCAGCTCCGCCACAAACGGATACCCGGCGGCGATCCACTCGGTGAGCAGCGCGGACGATCTCGCAGGAGCGGTGCGGAGGCATGGGCTGCCGGGGGACATCCGGTGCGCCCGCAGCACTAACCTCGGAGATTTTCGCGACACGCCGCTCAGGCTGGCCCCCGAACCGGCGTTTCCCGAAAATCTCCGCGATTACGTGACGACGGATGCCTGTCAGCGAGCCCGTGTTCCACGAGCGCTCGCACGGCGAATCCTTCCTCCACCTCGTCGCGGCACGGTCCCGCTACCCGGGCTTGTGGATCCTCGACGAGCCGGAGTCGGCCCTCTCCTTCACCGGTTCTCTCGCCCTGATCCGCCACCTGCAGGACATCCTGGACGCGGGCGGATCCCAGGTCATCCTCTCGACGCACTCCCCGATCCTGGCGTCGCTCCCGGGCGCCGCCATCTACGAGGTCGGGCCCTGGGGTTACCGCCCGTGCGCCTGGGAAGACCTTGACCTGGTGCGCGACTGGCGCTCTTTCCTGGAGGCCCCGGAGCGCTACCTGCGGCACCTGTTCTGACCCGGGGCAACCGATGGCCACCGGCCGCGACCGGCACCCGCTCTCACCATCGGCCGGGCCTCAGTTCTGCAGGAACGTGGTGACGTACGCCACCGTGTCGGCCGGGCTGACCCCCAGCTCCCGCAGCCGTTCGACATAGGTCTTTGCCGCGCCGAGCGCCTGCTGTTCGACCGAGTCCGGTGCGGCCTTGACGAAGGAACCGGCCCTGCCGCGGGTCTCGATGAACCCCCCAGCCTCGAGTTCCTTGTAGGCACGCGCCACGGTGTTCGGCGCGAGCACCAGGTCAGCGGCGAGCCTGCGCACCGTGGGCAGGCGTGTTCCCGCGACCATGTCCCCGCTCCGGATGTGCGCAATGACCTGCACGCGCAGCTGGTCGAACGGCGGCGTCGCCGAACGCGGGTCGATGCGGAGAATCACTGCGGGCCGACCGGGCGCGAACCGGCATCCGCGTGGAGGGTTCGCCGAAAGTGCCGCCGTGACGAGGTGAGAACGGATGCGGCGGCGACCAGATCCAGGATCGCGGCCGAGCGAAGCGAATCGAAGATCATGTCGGACCACACGTCACCGAGCATCGAAACCCCGTTATGTTCTTCGTTTTGTGTCAGCCTATCAATACAATCATAAGCACACAACAGGGATCCCGACGTCGGATACACGGTTGACCGCCGAATTCACCCCGTCCGGTCGAGTTCGCCCCGGCTCGGCTCGGTTCAGCGGGCCAGCATGTCCGGCAGTAGCGGCGAGAAGATCACGACGAAAGCCAGCACATTCAGGGCCACCGTGCCCCAGAACGCCTGCCGAAAACCGGCCTTCTTGGTTTTGTGCCGCAGCACCTGCTGCGCCACGATCGCGCCCGGCCAGCCGCCGGCGAATCCGAGCAGCAGCAGGGTGTTCTCCGGCACCCGCCAGCGCGCGGCGACCGCTGCGGACTTGTCCACGGCGTAGGCGACGAAGCAGGCGAGGCTGACGGCCAGGTAGAACGCGGCCACCCAGATCGAGACCGGTCGGTAGGCGTCGACGACGAGGTAGATCGACGTGAAGGTGACGATGGCGAGGTAGGCGACGGCTCCCGAACCGGTGCGGGCGGGCATCCGTCGCCGCGTGCCGGTCTGCCTCGTGCGTGGGGACTGCCGCCTGGGCCTGGTCTGTCTCATCTGTGTCTCCTCGCGGCAGCAGCTCAGTCGAGGAAGTCGCGAACGACGGTGTCGAGGGCCGCGACCGTCAACGCGATCGAGCCGATGTCGATGCGCTCGTCGTTGCCGTGGAACAGCTGCCGGAAGGTGCCGTAGTCCCAGTGCCGGCCGAGCAGCGCGAAACCGTAGGCAGGGACGCCGCGGCGGCGGTAGAACCGCGCATCGGAGCCGCCGACGCTGAGCACCGGGAGCAGGTCGGCGTCGGGGTAGGCCCGGCGCACGGCCTTGCCGAGCGAGTGGAACAGCGGCGTGTCGACCGCGGACCGGGTGGCCGCGGCGAATTCGTCGCCCTCGATCGTGACCTCGTCGGCCAGGTCGCCGAGCGCCTCCCGCAGGTAGGCGTCGACGTCGGCGGCTGACAGGTCGGGCAGCACCCGGATATCGAGGGTGATCGTGGCGAGCGCGGGGATGACGTTGTCCTTCACCCCGGCCCGCACGATGTTGGGCGAGATGGTGGTGTGGGTGGATGCGTGCGCGAACCCGGCCAGGCTGCCGAGCTCGTTCAGGGCGCCGTCGATGCGGTGCGGGTCGAGCAGGCGGGCGGCAAGGTCGGGTTCCAGTTCGAGGGCCTGCACATATCGGCGCCAGTCGGCGGTGATCTGCACCGGAGCGCGGTAGCGGGCCAGGCGCCCCACGGCATCCGCCGCGATCACCGCGGCGTTGCGCGCGCCCCACGGGGCCGACCCATGGCCGGGGGTGCCGCGCACGGAAAGGCGCCGACCGGCGATACCTTTTTCGCCGACGGCCGTCGAGATCAGCGGCCGCGGCCCGATCATGGCCCCGCCGGACTCGGTGAGCACGGCGTCCGCGTCGATCAGATCGAGCCGGTGCTCGGTGAGCCATTCCACGCCGAAGTGGCTGCCGTCTTCCTCGTCGGCAACCGCGGCGAAGATGAGGTCGCCGCGCGGCCGGAACGGTCCGGTCGCAATGGCCCGGGTGACGACCGCGTAACTGGCGGTCAGGTAGAGCATGTCGAGGGCGCCGCGTCCCCAGATCTCGCCGTCGATGATCTCGGCGCCGAAGGGGTCGCGGCTCCAGCCGCCGTCGTCGACCGGCACCACGTCGAGGTGGCCGACCAGGGCGAGCGTGGGCGCCGTGGGATCGGTGCCCCGGATGCGAGCGATCAGGGAGGCGCGGCCCGGATGCGGTTCGACCACCTCGAGGTCGAGTCCCGACCCGGAGAAGAACCCCTCGAGCGTACGCACGCTGCGAATCTCGCCGCCCGAATCGGGAGTGCCGTCGTTGACGCAGGCGTTGCGGATGAGGTCGCGCAGCAGGTCCACCGTCTGGCGGGTCAGGGCTTCATGGTCGCTCATGCGCACGCTGGACGGATATGGTGCGCGACAGTCGATTCCATGGTGGCGGCCAGTCCTTTTGTAAAGTGCCTGAACTCTACCGGGTGAGATCGGCCGCGGCGCACGCCTGGGCGGCGGCCGCCCGGGAAACCGCGTAGCGGATGTGCACCCGGAGCGGTGAGCCGACGGGAATCTTCGGATGCTGGAACTCGGCGGTCGCGGTCATCCCGAGTCGTTCCATCACGGCCCGCGACGGTTCGTTGATGACCGCCGTGATCGCCTGCACCTGTTCGAGCTCGAGCCGCCCAAAAGCGACATCGAGGGCCGCCCGGGCGGCTTCGGTGGCGTAGCCCTGGCCCCAGAAGGAGCGGGCCAGCCGCCAGCCGACCTCGAGCCCGCCGGGTCCGGGGATGAACGCGGGCACGGGAGCGAGCCCGGTGAAGCCGATGAAGTCACCCGTCGACTGTTTCTCGAGCGCCCAGAGCCCGTAGCCGTGCGTCTCGAAGAGCCGGTCGGCCCGGCCGGCGAGCGCGTCGCTCTGGGTCCGGGTCAGCCGAGACGGGAAGTACCGCATCACCTCCGGGTCCTCCCCCATCGCGGCGAACGGCGCCAGGTCTGACTCACGCCAACGGCGCAGCAGGAGGCGGGCGGTGCGGGTCTCGAGCGGCATCCGTCCAGACTAGTGACCCGGACCCCTGCGGGTGGTCAGGGAATCCAGTTGAACTCGTCCGGGTCGGGGCCGGTGCGCTCGTCGCGGTTCAACGCTGTGATCGCAGCCAGGTCGTCGGCAGTCAATTCGAAGTCGAAGAGCGCGAAGTTCTCCTCGACCCGGCTGCGGGTGACGGACTTCGGGAACACGATGTCGCCACGCTGCAGGTGCCAGCGCAGGGTAACCTGAGCGGCAGAGCGGCCCAGGCGGCCGGCGATGGCCGTGATCACGGGGTCGCCGAGCACCCTGCCCTGTGCGATGGGCGACCACGCTTCGGTCACGATGCCGTGCTGCGTGTTGAACGCGCGCACGTTGTCCTGGGTCAGGTACGGGTGCACCTCGATCTGGTTGACGGCCGGCACTGTGCCGGTCTCGTCGAGGAGGCGCCGCAGGTGCTGCGGCTGGAAGTTGGAGACGCCGATGGTCTTCACCCGCCCGGAGGCGTGCATCTCCTCCAACGCCTTCCAGGTCTCGACGAAGTCGCCGACGGCCGGCAGCGGCCAGTGGATCAGGAAGAGGTCGAGGTAGTCGAAGCCGAGGGTCTCGAGCGTCTGCTCGAAGGCGGCCAGGGCATCAGTTCGGGAATGGAAGCCGTTGTTGAGCTTGCTCGTGACGAAGACGTCAGTCCGATCCAGGCCGGATTCGCGCACGGCCTCGCCGACGCCCTGCTCGTTGCCGTACATCTCGGCGGTGTCGATGTGGCGGTAGCCCACCTCGAGGGCGGCGAGCGTCGACCGCCTGGTGTCGGCCGGCTCAATTTGGTACACGCCGAACCCGAGCTGCGGGATCGTCTCTCCGTTGTTGAGAATGATGCGGGGAATGGATGTCGTCGGTGCTGCGGTCATGTCGTAGAGCTCCTTCTGTCGACGAGGCGCACGGAGAAGACTGCGCGCCCCACCCTGACCTAAACGGCGCACGGTGAAGCGAATTCCCGTTCAGGGCCGATCGACAGGCTCGAGACCCGGCGGGCGCCGGCGAGGTGCTCGACGACCTCGACCTGACCATCGGGGGGTCGTCGATGATCTGCAGCCCGCGGCAGATGCCCAGCCAGCCGGCCGCCGTGACAGTGGGCAACAGTGATACTCCTGCCTGGGCGGTGGACGGGCCTGTGTCGCCGTCCTATGCTCAATCTGGGAACGCCCGAGTGTCGATGGTGGTGTGAGGATGGGGTCCATGCGGTCACGGTGGTTGATTCCGGTCGCGGTTGCGGCGGTTCTGAGCTTTGCGATGTCCAGCGCGTCGGCGCCCACGGCGGCTTGGGCGCAAAACCCGGTCGACTTCGGCGCCAGCCACATCGTCGACACGGTCGACGCCGTCACCGCCCGCGCCGACGAGGTCACGGCCGCGTTCGACGAGCTCTATTCCGAGACCGGGGCCGACCTCTTCGTGGCCTATGTCGACAGTTTCACCGGGGTCGAGGACCGCGAGCAGTGGGCCGACCAGACGGCTGACAACAACGGCTTCGGCACCAACGACGTGCTGCTGGCCGTAGCGACGGATGACCGCCAGTACCAACTTTCCGTGGCCCCCGACTCCGCCCTGACGGATGCCCAGCTCCAGGAGATCGAGACCGTCGCCATCGAGCCGGCTCTGCGCCAAAACGACTGGGCCGGCGCCGCGATCGCCGCAGCCGAGGGTTTCTCCGCGGCTCTGCGGGGCGAGCCGGTCTCGGCCGGCGAGATCACCCCCGGGGACGAAAGCCCCGGCGGCGGTGCCGGCGGGTTCCTCATCGTCGTGTTCGTGGTCATCGCCGTGCTGGTGCTTCTGGTCGCCGGAGCGGTCATCCTGCTCGCCCGACGCGGGCGGGGGCGTGCCCTGCCAGCCGGAGCCGGAGCGCCGACCGGGCTGCAGGCCCTGCCGACGCCCGAGCTCAAGCGGCGAGCCTCGAGCACCCTCGTGCAGACCGACGACGCGATCCGTTCCAGTGAGCAGGAGCTCGGCTTCGCGATCGCCCAGTATGGCACGGAGGTCACCACCGCCTTCCGGGCCGCGCTCGAAACGGCGCAGAAGCAGCTCAGCCAGGCGTTCACCCTGCAGCAGAAGCTCGACGACGCCGAGCCCGACTCCGAAGAGCAGGCCCGCGCCTGGTACGCCGCGATCATCGACCTCTGCAGCCAGGCCAACCTCACCCTCGATGCGCAGGCCGACGACTTCGACGAACTGCGCCAGCTGGAGAAGAACGCGCCGGAGGTCGCCGCTGCCGTGTCCCAGGGCGCCGAGGCCGTGCGGGCCCGGCTCGCCGGCAGCGAGGAGAGCCTGGCGGCCCTGGCCGCCCGGTACACCGACGTGGCGCTCGGCACGGTTGCCGACAACCCGGCCGAGGCCCGCGAGCGTCTCGCCTTCACGGAGACCGCTCTGGCCCGGGCCACCACCCGGCTGGGTGCCGGCGATACGGCGGCCGCGGCCGTGGACATCCGTGCGGCCGAGGTATCGGTCGACCAGGCGCGGTTGCTCCTGGACGCCGTGGACCGCCTGGGCACCGACCTCGCCGGCGCGACCCGGCAGATGGCGGCCACGGTCGCCGAGCTGCAGACCGATCTGGTGACCGCGCGCGGCCTGTCCACGTCGACCGAGGCCGCCGCCGCGCTGCCGGGAGTGATCAGCCAGACCGAACAGACCCTCGCCGAGGTGCGCGCTCGCTCCGCGGCCGGCCGGATCAACCCGCTCGAGGTGATGGCGATGCTCGACGCCGCCAGCACCGCGATGGATGCCGCGCTGCAGGGCGTGCGGGACGCCGAGGCGCAGGTCCAGCGCGCCAGGGCCGCCCTCAACCAGAACCTGCTCGCCGCGCGCGGGCAGGTGTCGGCCGCGGAAGACTTCATCAGCGCCCGGCGCGGGGCGGTGGGCGCGGAGGCGCGCACCCGGGTCGCCGAGGCCGGCAGGGTTCTCGTGGAGGCCGAATCGCTGGCTGCCACCGACCCGGGTGCCGCTCTCGCCGCCTCGCAACGGGCCAACTCCCTGGCCGCGGCCGCCATCGTCGGCGCCCGGAACGACGTCGACGGGTTCGCCGGCCAGGTTCCGGGCGGCCACGGTCCCGGCTACCGAGCCGGCGGCAGCGGCGGGAACGGGGTCATGGGGGCCGTGCTCGGCGGCATCCTGATCAACACAATCCTCTCCGGCGGCGGGGGTGGCGGGGGTGGCATGTTCGGTGGCGGCGGCCGGCGCGGCGGCGGCTTCGGCATACCCGGCGGCTTCGGCGGTGCCGGTTCCCGCTCACGCCGGGGCGGGGGCGGGCGGTTCTAGAAACCGGCGCCGTCGCAGCCGTTTCAGCCGTTTCAGCCGTTTCAGCCGTCGCAGCCGTCGCAGCCCGCACGGCGGCCCACACGTCTTGACCAGCACAAACCGACACACTGGAGGTCAGCCGATGCTCCGGAACTCGAAAGGACACCGCACAATGACGAAACAGTCCATCTTTGGCCGTATCTCCCAGTTGGCGAAAGCGAACATCAACGCGCTTCTGGACTCCGCCGAGGACCCGCAGAAGATGCTCGACCAGATGGTTCGCGACTACACCAACAGCATCGCCGACGCGGAGAGCGCGATCGCCGAGACGATCGGCAATCTGCGCCTGCTCGAGGACGACTACCGGGAAGACGTCGAGGCCGCGACCGAGTGGGGTGGCAAGGCCCTGGCCGCGAGCCGCAAGGCCGACCAGCTGCGCACCGCCGGAAACGCGGCCGATGCCGACCGTTTCGACAACCTCGCCAAGGTCGCCCTCGGCCGTCAGATGCAGTCGGAGAAAGAGGCGAAGCTGGCCGAGCCTCAGATTGCCTCGCAGACGGCCGTCGTGGCCCAGCTCAAGGACGGCCTCAACAAGATGAAGGAGAAGCTGAACCAGCTCTCCGCCAAGCGCAGCGAACTGATCGCCCGGTCGAAGACCGCCGAGGCGCAGACCAAGGTGATGGATGCCGTCAAGAGCATCGACCTGATGGACCCCACCAGCGAGGTCAGCCGCTTCGAGGACAAGATCCGCCGCGAGGAGGCCCGCGTTCGGGGCGCCAGCGAGCTGGCCGAGTCGAGCCTGGACGCCCAGTTCGAGAGCCTCGAGGACCTCGGCGAGCTCACCGAGGTCGACGCCCGCCTCGCCGCGCTCAAATCCGGCGGCGCCGGCTCCATCACGCAGTAGCCTTCAGCCTCCAGCGCAACCGGGCGCCGACGGGAACATCCCGTCGGCGCCCGGCGTTGTTCCTAGCATGACAACTCTTGGAATCATCGGCGCCGGCAACATCGGCAGTCAGCTCGCACGACTCGGCGTGGCCAACGGATACGACGTGGTCGTGAGCAATTCGCGCGGCCCCGAAACCCTCACTGACCTGATCGACGAGCTCGGCCCGCACTCCCGCGCCGCGACTCCCGCCGAGGCCGCCGCGGCCGGCGACCTCGTGGTCGTGACCATCCCGCTGAACCAGATCCACACCCTGCCCACGACGGAGCTGGCCGGCAAGCTCGTGATCGATACGAACAACTACTACCCGCAGCGCGACGGCGACATCGCCGCACTCGACGACGAGAGCACCACCACGGCCGAGCTGCTCCGCGATCGCCTGCCGGAGTCCACGATCGTAAAGGCGTTCAACCACATCTATGCCGCCGATCTCACCGAGCACGGTCAGCCGGCCGGGTCCGTCAACCGGCGCGCCCTGGTCATCGCCAGCGACGACGCCTCCGCCGCCGCTACCGTGACCGCGCTGCTGGACCGCTTCGGCTACGACACCGTCAACGTCGGCGCGCTCAGCGAGGGCTGGCGCATCCAGCGGGACACCCCCGGCTACGGCCCGCGCTTGAACGCGGCCGAGTTGCGGGGCGCGACGGACGCCGCTGCGCGCTACCGCGACCAATAAGCGCTGCGCGTAGATCGGCCCGATCCAGCACGAAAATCCCGCGCGCGGGGAAGCTCTGGGAGCATACTGAAGTATGGCTCCCTCCTTCGTTGTCGTGCCACAGTGGCAGGGTTCGGTTTCTCCGCGCGCGATGCGCCTGAGTGACGGGGCGGAGGCGATCCGAGGTGATCTTCCCTCCTCCGTCACCCGTGAAGTGCCGGTGCCGGTCGAGGCCGGCGATTCTCTCGACACCGGCATCGACCGCTTCTCCACCCTGATGATGGTGCGCGAACGCCTCACGGCTGCACTGCGCGGCGGCGCTGGCCCGGTAATCACGATCGGCGGCGACAACGGGGTGTCCCTGGCGGCCGTCGAGCATGCGTCGCGGCAGCATCCTGATGACCTGGCCGTGGTCTGGCTCGACGCCCACCCCGACCTGCACACCCCCGACACCTCACCGTCCGGAGGTTTCACGGGGATGGTGCTGCGCGCCATCACCGGCGAGGGTGCCGACGGCCTGACCCTCGACCCGGGTGAGCGCGTTCCTCTGGAACGCGTCGTGATCGGCGGCGCGCGCGCCATCGACCCGGCCGAGGACGCCCTGATCCAGGACCGCGGAATAGTGAGTCTCCCGGTCGAGGACCTCGACCCTCCCGACGCGCTCGTCGCGGCCCTGCGCGCCACGGGCGTGGGCACCTTCTACCTACACCTCGACCTGGACGTGCTCGACCCGTCGGCGCTGGCCGGCCTGGCCGACCTCTACCCGTTCGGGCTGAGCGTCGACACCCTGAACCGGCTGATCACCGCCCTGCGCGCCGAATTCGAACTGGCCGGCGCCACCATCGCCGGCTTCGCCCCGGCCTCGCCGGAGGCCGCCACCGACGACCTGCCGAGCATCCTGCGCATCATCGGCGCGCTGACCCGCCCTGCTCAGCCATAGCATGGGACCGACGCGCCAGCGTCACGAGGCCAAGGGAGGCATCCGTGAACGAGCAGCACTCCGTTTCCGATCCGTCGAGGATCATCACCGAGAGGCGCGGGCACGTGCTGCTGATCGGGTTCAACCGCCCGGAGAAGCGCAACGCCGCCGATCTGGCGCTGCTGACGCAGTTGGCCCTCGCCTACGGTGAACTCGACCGCGACCCTGAGCTGCGGGTCGGCCTCGTCTACGCGGTCGGCGACCACTTCACCGCCGGCCTCGACCTGGCCGACATCGGCCCCCGGCTTGGCCCCGACGGCCTCGACATGGTGCCGCCCGGCGGCATCCATCCGTGGCAGGTCGACGGGCCAAGCGTGTCCAAGCCCGTGGTGATGGCCGTGCAGGGCACCTGCCTCACCCTCGGCATCGAGCTGATGCTCGCGAGCGACATCTCCGTGGCGTCAGAGTCCACCCGCTTCGGCCAGATCGAGGTGGCGCGCGGCATCCTGCCGTTCGGCGGCGCGACCATCCGCTTCCCGCGCGCGGCCGGCTGGGGCAACGCCATGCGCTGGATGCTCACCGGCGACATGTTCGACGCCCGCGAGGCCCACCGCATCGGGCTCGTGCAGGAAGTCGTGCCGGACGGCACCCAGTTCGAGCGCGCGCTGGAATTGGCCGAGCGGATCGCCGCCCAGGCCCCGCTGGCCGTGCAGGCCACGCTGGCCAACGCCCGCACGGCCGCGCGGGAGGGTGCCGCGGCCGCCGAGGCGGGGCTACAGCCGGCCCTGGCCCGCCTGGCCGCGACCGAAGATTCCCGCATCGGCATGGAGGCATTCGTCAGCCGCCGGCCGGCTACTTTCGTGGGTCGTTAGGCTGGCAGCACCACCTCATCGGAACTACAGCACCACTCATCTGCACCACTGACCTAAGGAGAGACGGATGTCTGCCGCCGCCAGCACCACCCCACCTGACCCTTCCGCCAAGAGCTACGACGTCATCGTGATCGGCGCCGGCTCGGCGGGTGAGAACGCCGCCGACCGCACGACGCAGGCAGGCCTCCGCACCGTGATCGTCGAGGCCGAGCTGGTCGGCGGCGAGTGCTCCTACTGGGCCTGCATGCCGTCGAAGGCGCTCCTGCGCAGCGGAGCGGCCCTCGCCGCAGCCCGGCGCGTCGGCGGTGCGGCCGAGGCCGTGACCGGCGACCTGGACATCGCGGCCGTTCTGCGCCGCCGCGACTCCTTCACGAGCAATTGGTCCGACGAGGGCCAGGTGCGCTGGCTGGAGAAGACCGGGATCACCCTGGTGCGCGGCCACGCCCGCCTCACCGGCGTGCGGGAGGTGACCGTGACCGCTGACGACGGCACCACGACCGTGCTGGTCGCGGCGCACGCCGTGGTCGTCAGCACCGGGTCGGCGGCGCTGCTGCCCGATATTCCCGGTTTGGCAGCCGTGTCGCCGTGGACCAGCCGCGAGGCCACCAGCGCCCCCGGAATCCCGGACAGTCTGGCGATCATCGGCGGCGGCGTGGTCGCCGCCGAGATGGCCACCGCCTACGCCGGGCTCGGCGCCGAGGTCACGATGATCGTTCGGAGCGATTTGCTCGGCGGTCAGGAGCCCTTCGCCGGTGAACTCGTGCTCGCGGCCCTCCGGGGGGCGGGCGTCACCGTGCTGACCGGGGTGTCGACCACCGGGGCGGCCCGCACCGCCGACGGCGACGTGACCCTCACCCTCTCCAACGGCAGCGGGGTCACCGCGACCGAGGTACTCGTGGCCACCGGTCGGGTTCCCCGCAGCGCGGATGTCGGGCTCGAGACCGTGGGCCTCACACCGGGCGACTGGCTCGAGGTCGACGACACCCTGCTAGTGCGGGGCACCGCGCCGGACCTGACCGGGGACTGGCTGTATGCCGTCGGCGACATCAACCACCGGGTCCTCCTCACCCACCAGGGCAAGTACCAGGCCCGCGCGGCCGGTGACGTGATCGTGGCCCGGGCCGCCGGCAGGCCCGTCGACGACGCCCCGTGGGGATCGCACGTCGCCACAGCCGACCATGCCGCCGTGCCGCAGGTCACCTTCACCGACCCCGAAGTGGCATCTGTGGGACTGACCCAGGCTGCTGCCGAGAAGGCCGGGTTCCGCACCCGGGTACTGGACTACAACTTGGGCCAGGTGGCCGGGGCATCCGTGCACGCCGACGGCTACACCGGGTCGGCGCGCGCGATCGTGGACCTCGACCGTGAGGTTCTGATCGGGGTCACCTTCGTGGGGCCGGATGTCGCGGAGCTGCTGCACGCGGCGACCATCGCCGTGGTCGGCGAGGTGCCGATCCGCAGGCTGTGGCACGCGGTGCCGAGCTACCCCACCCTGAGCGAGGTCTGGCTGCGGCTGCTCGAGGAGTACGGTCGCCCGTAGCCGCGCTTTCGCCCTCGCGGCGCACCCGGTGGAGGCTGGCGCACTTTCCAACCCGCGCCACCTTCCACCACCTGCCCCGCGCCACCTCCGCCGTGAATCGATCAAGGGAAACCCAGGCTTCCATCGTGGGGGCCACCTACGCTGGAGGAGTGCGCCGCATCTTCTTCGACTCCCCCATCAGCCGGGCCGGCTACCTCTACGCCACCACGGTCGGCGTGATCTGGGGTTCCATCTGGAGCACGGGCAAGGTCGAGCGCCGAGGCGGCCTCATCGTTTTTCGCGGGATGCCCGCCTGGGCATTCGGACGCGGCGGAGCC
This sequence comes from Cryobacterium sp. M23, assembly GCF_002929655.1. Lineage (NCBI taxonomy): Bacteria > Bacillati > Actinomycetota > Actinomycetes > Micrococcales > Microbacteriaceae > Cryobacterium > Cryobacterium sp. M23. The sequence goes on along the minus strand of NZ_PJJV01000055.1, from coordinate 1,282 downwards.
TGTGTCGGGGGCTGCTACCTGACCAACCAGAACGTGTCGATGGCCATCCTCGAACACGAGGCCGTGCACAAACACCAGTGGCAGCGCTTCGGGATGGTTTTCCCGCTGCTCTACCTGGCGGCCGGCCGCAATCCGCTGCAGAACCGCTTCGAGATCGAGGCCGGCCTCAAAAAGGGCGGCTATGTCAAATAACCCGGAGGACCCAGAATGACCGCACGCACCATCGTGATCACCGGCGCCAGCGACGGGATCGGCGCCGCCGCCGCCCGCGCCCTCAGCCAGTCCGGCGACCGAGTCGTGATCGTGGGCCGCTCGCCAGCCAAGACCGCCGCGGTCGCCGAGGCACTGGGTGCCGAATTCCTCGTGGCCGACTTCGCCTGCCTCGACGAGGTGCGCACCCTTGCCGCCGAGCTGCAGGAACACTATCCGCGCATCGACGTGCTCGCCAACAACGCCGGCGGCATCATGGGCGACCGCGTAACCACCGTTGACGGCTATGAGAAGACCTTCCAGGTCAACCACCTGGCTCCCTTTCTGCTCACCACGCTGTTGATGGACCGACTCGTCGCCAGTCGGGCCCGGGTGATCAACACGTCCAGCGCCGCCAACCAGCTCTTCGGCAAGATCGACCTCGACGATCTGCAGGGCGAGACGAAGTATTCCGCGAACAAGGCGTACGGCGACGGCAAGCTTGCGAACATCCTCTTCACCAGGGAACTCCACCGCCGCTACAGCGACGAGGGACTCGCCACTGCAGCCTTCCACCCCGGCGTGGTGGCAACGAGCTTCTCCACCGGGTCGACGACCCTCATGCGCCTCATTTACCAGACTCCGCTCAAACGCCTGCTGCTCGGCGCTGAACAGGGAGCCGACACCCTGGTCTGGCTGGCCACCGCGACGCCGGGCACCGACTGGGCATCGGGCGAGTACTACGAGAAACGCCGCATCCAGAAGGCGAACAAGCAGGCCTACGACTCCCAGCTGGCCGCCGCCCTCTGGGAGCAGAGTTCCGCGCTGGTCGCCGCGCACTCGGCGCCTCTGGCCTCCTAGCCGGATCCTCCTGGCCGGAGCCTCCTGGACGAGACTTCTGCACGAGGCTTCCGGGGCGAGGGTTTTTGGGCGAGGCTTCCGGTGTCGAACGAATTCGACGGAGATTTTGCTTCGAAACGGTTCTCGCGCTGTTTTGGGCCGATTCGGCCAAAATTTTGGCTCCCCTGCTCTATCCGTGGGTGTTTCGGAGCGCCTTAACGGCCGCACGCCGCTTCCTGTCTAGGTTTCTGAC